>PATX01000036.1 GCA_002713685.1 Opitutia bacterium
CGTACTTTGTAAGGACAGTTGTTTGCACAGTAACGGGTTCCCACGCATCTATTGTAGGCCATTGCATTAAGTCCCTCTTCGTCGTGTACAGTAGCATTCACTGGGCAAACTGACTCACAAGGAGCTGTTTCGCAGTGCATGCACGCCACGCCTTGAAAAGAAACCTGAACATCAGATGGCAACTCAGCACCTTCTCTCTCGGTAGAAGAGAAATATCTATCCAGTCTTATCCAGTGCATTTCTCTACCCCGAAGAACTTGATCTTTGCCCACTATCGGAATGTTGTTTTCACTCTGACATGCAACAACGCAAGCACTGCAACCGGTACATTGGTTAAGATCAATACTCATCCCCCATTGGTGCAGACCAAAAGTTTCTGAGTGCTCGTAAGTGTGGTCGGGGTGCTCGTAGGCTGAATTTCCCCTAGGAGTGGTAGTCGCTTTTTCCGCTATACTAGCATCCTGATCTTTTCCCCACATTGGTGGAGAATGTGATTCTGCTCCCATTTTTTGAGCGAAATCTTCATGCTCAGAATAATATTTAGCATTTGTTTCCCTAACGATTGCCCTTCCCTCCATGGACCAATGTTCCTGAACATTGGCAAGAATATGAAAATCACCAGTTGGTTCGATGGTCGCACCGTTGCTGATTCGATTGGAATCGGTATGTATCAATGAACAGGTGTCGAAACCTGTACCAGAACCGACTCTTCCAACCCGGGATCTTCCCTGTCCTATGGTTGAAACCACGGTGTAGTCAGCTAAACCTGGTTGCACATAAAGAGGTGCTTTAATTTCGTGATGATCGCCAACTCTAAGTCTGACGATAGGGGCTCGCTGCTTGCCATCCTTAAAAACTGCCGCGTCTGGAGCAATTTGGCCATTATTATTAAGCATCGTAGCCTTTGGCAGTAGTCCTAGATCTGGATACTTTTTCTCGAGTTTCTTCGCGAGAACCGGACTAATTAAAAGTGCGTTATCCCAAGTCAGTTTGGTAATCGGATGAGGACATTCCATCATCCATCCGTTATTAGAAAATTGACCATCCCAAGTGTGGAAATCTGGAATCAAAAGAACTTCAAGTGAATTTTCTGATAAGGTTATATCATCAGCACTTATTTCTAAAACCGCTTGATCTGGGTTTGGTAGGTTAGCAAGTAAAGAAGGTTTAACATTTGCTACTCCTTGTTTTAAGAAATCTTCAAAACTTTCTGAAACATCGGCATCAGATTTAAAAAATTCAATTAAAAGATCGTGAGAATTTTTACTTTCACCTAGTAAACTTGAAAGGATTTCAGTATCAGAGCAAGTGTCGAAAAGAGGAGCGATGATCGGTTGAACGGGAGAGCAAATGTCTTCCGACCAATTGGTTCCCATATCCCAACACTCGAGGAAATGCGACTGACCAATATGAAAGTCGCAAACCTGTGAAGTTTCATCGATTGAACGACCCAAGCGATACTTGTTCTTTGTAGATTTGAGGAGATCTACCCAGTCAACAGAGGGAAAATGGTATACAGGGTTGCCTCCGAGGAAAATAATAGTTTCGATTTCCTCATTTTTAAGGGATTCACAAAGTGATGAGAGGTTCCCAGCAAAATGGTCAACTTTTACATATTCAAGACATGTGGGTTGATTTCCCAGAACTTGGTTAATCTTATAGGTAAGTAGGTGTACAGAACTGGGTAAATGACTCCCGGTAACAACAACCGATTGCTTTGGTTTTTCGAAGAGATCCTTGGCACATTCAGTTGCCCACTTGTCGTAATTATCCATTCCTTGAGAGAGCAAAGTCAGTTGTTCAAGGAGTTTGGGATTCTTTTCGCCGGATAATTCTAATAACTTAATTAGAATTATGGCAGAAAATCCTTCAGTTTCTGAAGATGAAAGGCGAAGGCGATGGTCAGCAACACCGCCTGTTATCGAGAGATCAGATTCAACGGAATAGAGCCGGTTCATCTTTTTGGCATCGGACGGAGAGAGGACTCTCCTTCCAGGCATAAATTGCTTGGTGTTGACAGAGGAATTTGGTTCTCTATGGCCTAAGAAATCGGAATCTAGTGATAAAACAGTTTTTGCCTTAGAAAAATTGGGAATTGCTCTAAGGCTAGAGTCAATACCAAGGGCCTTGGATAAACAATTTTCAGGATTGTGAAAATCTATCGGGTCGTGCGAAAATACTTTTACCCCTTTCTGCCCTAATTTCTGAAATAAAGATTTCCGAAGGGATGAAAAATTTGAATCAGTTAAAATGGCAACACGATCTAAATTTTCAATATTTGCTAAATCTTTTCTGACCTCGGCAGAAGGAGTTTTTTTCCATCTTGCGGAGGATTCATTCCCCTTGGACTCATTTTCGTTTGTAAAAGATCCTCGGGAACGGTCGGGATCATAAAGATCTAAAATGCTGGATTGCGTGTAGACATCTGTGCTGCCTCCACCGAGTTGGTAACTCGAGTTTCCTTCAATTTTGGTTGGGCGACCTTCATGTGACTCAATAATGAGAGGAACGAAGCCTGCTGAAGTAGGTCTGGAACTGGAGTAATAAGCCGGGATGCCCGGGATAAGTTCTTCGGGACTTCTACCATGAGGAAGGATGGCATGTTCCGGGCGGCGGCATCCGGTCATACCAAGTCCCGCAAGTCCGAAGGAAGCTGCCATCACTTTCAAGAATCCTCTTCTCTGCACCCCGTCCATGAGACTGGCACCCTCAGGGAATTCATTATCAACCCAACTTCGGAAACCAGGTGTGTCCGCTAAGTCGTCAAGGCTTTTCCAGTAATGCTTACCTTGGATTTCTTCAGAATTTTGAGTAGTTTGGATCATCTATGGCAACCTGTGCAACTTAGCGGGGGATTTACTCCCCAATTCTCCTTAATTTTCAATCCGGCATGTATTTGAGCCAGATCCTTAGATTCTTCTTGGTTGTGCTGAACATGCCAAGCTAAATTAGTAACCTCTTCCATGGGGCGCAGAGACTCCTCGGGTTTTCGATGGCACTCCAGACAGAATGACATACTCAATGGTTCAGCATGATGAACTACTTTCATTTGATCAATTCTGCCGTGACATTCAATGCAACTTACACCTCGATTTACATGGATGGCGTGATTAAAATAAACATAATCGGGGGTTTTGTGGATACGTACCCAAGGTACTGCAGGACCAGATGTGAGTAAGCCATCGCCGTTTACATCTTCTTCCTCAGATAGCTGTCCATCTTTATTTGTGTCCTCGCCGTAATAAGAGTTACGAATTGGTTCGAGCAACGGGGAATCAGCTTTAACATTCTTATGGCAGGACATACAAGTATTTGCGCCTGGTATGTTGGCATGGGATGATTTATCTGCTCCGTGGTGGCAATATCTGCAGTCAAGACCCAATTGACCAGCATGGAATTCGTGATTGTACTCGACAGGTTGAGATGGTTGGTACCCTACTCTTGAATACTTAGGGGTAGCGTAATAAGTGATGCCAGCGGTTACAACTCCTCCAATCAGACCTAAAGAAATTATAAGTTTAACCGGTATTGTATTAGTCCAACGTGGGAAAATATTACGCATTAAAGTTTTAGTGGGCGAGAAAGAGAAGTAAAAAAAACATTATTACTAAATTTTTGAATAATTGGCTACAATATTAAAAATTCTAAAGGGGTACTATTAATAAAACTTAATGTTCGTCATTAGTAGTGATTCACAACTTTTCTGTGATTGAATTTTTTTATGCTTCGATCAGTCTGAATTAATGAAAGTTTCTTCTGAAAGAGCAGATTTAGTTGTGGTGGGTGGTGGACTTGCCGGTATTTGCGCAGCAATCACTGCAGCCAGGGAAGATCAATTAGTACATTTGGTGGAGAAAAAATCACTCCTGGGAGGCAGGATTGGTCCAAATCACCGACAACCAATCGATCAAAGTAATCTGATACCCCAAGTCTATCAGAGAGAGAGTGGAATCCTGAATGAAGTTTGGCCCCTTTTTTTTAAGTCTAACAAGGAAGGAACATACTTAGGTATTTCTCGTGCACTCAGAGATTGGGTCGAGGCAGAAAATAAAATAAAACTTTTTCTTAATACGGAAGTGGAAGAAGTTAAGACGGCTTCAGGTATAATTAATTCGGTTATTTCAAGAGATAATCTCACTAATGAAAGAACATCGTTTGTTGGTAAATATTATCTCGATTGCACGGGGATTGGGAGATTAGCAGAGTTATCCGGATCCGATGGAGAAAAAGGAGTTGACCTCAACGAATTTGGTGATGTGGCTCGAGATATCCCCTTAAAGACATCTAGGGTAGCTTGTTTGATTCAGATTGCAGAGGGAAAAGATGATTATTCTTTTTCCTTACCTGATTGGGTGCGATTGAAATGGGAGGAAAACCATTTATCCGCAAGGTTGAACTTGATGGAATCATTGGAAAGGTCGCCCACAGGTGTTCATTTACTTGAATGGGAGGGACCTGCTACTACAAATGAGGTTGAGGCAAGTGAACTTGCTTTTTGTGCATGGGATTTCCTGAAAAACCGCTCTTCTTTTCGAAAAGTTTTTAAGAAATTAAGGTTAGTTACAATCAGTGACGAAATTTCAACGAAACCAGTTTTTCGAGCGAATGGATTGCACCGTGTATCTCTTGATGATTTACAGCATAGCGAGTCGGTAGATGGTGCAGTTGTACTGGCAAGAACTCTACTACGAGAAGATTTTTCAATGGTATCACGTGTTGAGGAAAAAAAATTACTACCTCATCCGGTTGAAATTAAGCCACAGTGTTTGATTTCATCCGATTTTAAAAACCTTTTGTTGGCAGGCTCTTCGGCTAGTTGCTCTGAATTATCCTCCCGCAGTCTTTCTATGCCAGTGGTTGCTGCACAAATGGCGATTTCCTCAGCAATAACAATTGTTTCTGCAGTTTCTCAAAATCGTTTACCGAAAACAATTTGTAAGGAGGGATATATTGATGGCTTGCAGAGTAAACTTGGTAGATTAAATCAACTTTTTTCAAGGGATGGAAAGGAGGACACGGACAATTTATCAATTGGAGCAAATGCTACAGCCTCATCAACCGTTATGGGACCATCTGACTGTCTTTCTGACATTGAGCAAAAGATAAAGACTGCTCATTGCCTTATTCAGTTTCCAGTCGGTTCATCCTTCCTTGAAAATCTGAGCCTTGAACTAATGGGACAAAATCATCAGGTCTTTTCGGTCAAACTGATGGAAGGTTCTGGTTACCATCATTCACTTCCTGGGAATTGCATATTTGTCGACAATGTAAAGATTGCCAGTGGAGTAAACCAACTTGAAATAAACTTGGCTTTACCAATTAAAAACAAGGGATGGCATTTTTTGGAAATTCATTCCAATGAAGATTTTGTTATACCCCTTTATGAAAGAGGACTTGTTGGTTATGTCTTACACGATAAAAAAAGGGGTTTCTATTTAAATCAAGCTAAGTCAATTACTGAATTTTATCCGGTTCTGACGACATCTCCAAAGGTTTCACCTTCGCCCATGATTACCTTGTCACCTGCACCTA
Source organism: Opitutia bacterium (assembly GCA_002713685.1). Lineage (GTDB taxonomy): Bacteria > Verrucomicrobiota > Verrucomicrobiia > Opitutales > Seribacteraceae > Seribacter. The sequence goes on from PATX01000036.1 coordinate 5,533, forward strand.
AGGATTACGAAGCCGGAAACTTGGTTAATAACTATTTTAGACCAAATCATTTACCTCAATTATGGGTTTCAAAACCTACAAATTTCAAATATTCTGAATTTGTTGATTTGGAATGGAAGCAACCCATAGAAATTTCCCGCATAGAAATAAGTTTCGATCCCAGTTATGATTTTATTTATTCTGGCGAGCCCAAATCGTTTGAAGAGGATAATTTCAGTTCACTAGTTCGGGAATACAAAATTTACATCACCAAAGAAAATCAAGCTTCCGAGATGATTATTCATCAAAAGGAAAATTCCCTGGCTTTGGCAGTTCATTGTTTTGATCCTATGGAAATCAAGTCTCTTGAACTCGAAATTTTATCAACACATGGATTAAATCGAGCTCAAGTTTATCAAATTAGAACTTATGCGTAGAAAGAATTGAAATAATCAACTTGCATAGTCTTCCTCGTCATTTCATATTTTTTGTATGAGAGTCCTTGCTGTTCTTTTTCGATTACTTGGTATTGCAGGTTTAATCGCGTTGTCAGGTTTGATTTGGCTAAAGTTTGATACTGTATCCAATCAGCAGACTGCGTTTCTTTCTGAAGTGATTGATGATGCTTATATTGTCCTACAATCTGAAAAAGAAGCTCAGTGGAAAGATGTGTCTGAAAAAAAGAGGACATTCAATGATGTATTTGAATCAAACCAACCCCTTCCTGAGGGCACCGAAAACCCACTGACCCTGGCACTGGAAGAACTGAGTATGTCAGAAGATAAGGTTTATCGTAATCAAGATTACAGCGATACCCTGTCTGATAAAAGTAAAGAGTATGGTCCTGGTTCTTTATATTGGGATGCCGAGTCCAAAATTTGGAGAATTTCGGACGGATTCAAGCTAGAATCGACCATTGGCTTTGGCGATCCATTTTCAGATGAAACGAAGTATCCATTTGCCGACACAAAAGAGGAAGATGGAACAATCACCAAAGGAGTATCGAGGCAGCAAAGACTCCGAACGGTAATAGGAATGTTCTACAAAGATCGTCATGACAGGTATAAGGAGGTATCCAATTTGCGTGAGATGATCGTAGCTAGGGATGAAGAACTTCGTAAATTTCAAAACCTGCTCGCCGTTGAAAAAGCCGGTCAGGAAAAAGCGGAGGATGAATTGGCTGATGCCGAAATTCGTATTGAGGGACTCAATCAAGACCTTGAGAAGATAACAGGTGAAAAAGTCGCGTTTGAACAAGCCGTAACCGAAGAAAAGAGAGTGTTAAATGATCAGATATCTGAATTGAATATCAATGTTAATAATTTAAAAGAAACACACAATGCAGAGATTATTGCTCTTGCAGACGAGCAAAAAAGAACACTTGAGGCCAAGCAAAAAGAAATCACCAAAGCAGATGCTGACGGTTACAAAAGAGGTATCGAAGAGATGCTAGCTAAACAACAAGGCGGCGAGGTTGCGGATGCCGGGGTTTCCGAAGAGGTTAACCCTTTTATGATTAAGAAGAATACGTCTTTGCCCCCAGCTATCAATGATCTTGATATGTTCTCGGTTTCTCAAAAGAAGCAGATCTCTGAATTGGGAGCTCCTTCAACGATCTCCAGAGTTGATAGTGATAGCGGAATGATGCTTTTACCCTTTGGCGTAGAACGAGGAGTATCTCAGGGGACAGTTTTTACCGTTTGGAAGGATAAAAGAGAAGCAGCCCGCATTCGAGTTCAGAGTTCGAGGGATGGATTTCTTCTTGCATACATTTTGCCTCGTTTTGGTGAACCGCAAAATCTACGCCCTGGAGATTCTGTTTATATAATTCCAGAAGAAGAACAAAACCTTTAATTTTAATGAAAACCTCTTTTATTTGTAAGTTACTTATACTCTCGTTTGTACTACTAAGCGCAACGGGTTGTTTCACTGCTTCACCCGACGACGATCGCATGCCACAAGGTCGTCCGGCGAGCTGGGAATACAGTCTTCCGGGTGGATTTGATCGCGGAGGAGGGTTCAACCGATAGGTCTCAAAACTTTCAACTTTTTTACTCATAATGAGTGAAAAGGGATTATTGTATCTTGTGGCGACGCCAATTGGTAATCTGCAGGATCTTTCGACACGAATGAAAGATGCCTTTTCAGACTGCGATCTTATCGCGTGCGAAGATACTCGGATTACCCGCAAGCTTCTAGCTCATTTAGATATTCACAAGCCCCTCATTTCCTATCGTGAGGAAAATGAACGCAAGCAATCAAAGTTTCTTAGTTTAGAAATAAGCAATGGTAAAAAAATAGTTTTGGTGTCCGATGCTGGTTACCCGGGCATCAGTGATCCAGGTTTTTCTATAGTTCGGGAGTGCCGAAGTCAGGGCTTGAAGATTATTCCTGTTCCTGGACCCAATGCGGCCATTACGGCTCTTGCAGCTTCAGGTCTGCCCACGCACAATTTTCTTTTTCTTGGATTTCCTCCCAAGGGAAGGGTTGCTTTTGGAAATTTGTTAGAAAAATGGAAAGATTTCGCAGGATCTTTAATTTTTTACCAATCAAAATACAAAATGCCTTTTACCTATGAAGTTTTGGAGGGAATTTTTGGAGGAGACCGGTTCATTTGTGTGGCAAGGGAAATAACCAAGATTCATGAAAGTTTTATCGTAGGCACAATCTCAGAAGTCAGTGGCAAATCAAAGGACACCAGTGGTAAGGGTGAGTTTACTATCGTGGTCGCACCAGAAGGTTTTGCTTTGTAGTGGAGTCACATGTAAAGGTTGGGGTCATTGATTTAGGGTCAAATTCGACTAAGGTCTTACTTTCTTCAGTTTCAAAAGATGGGGATGTTCAAAAAATCAGGGAGAAAAGCTTTTCATGTCGATTGATTAATTTGGAAACAATTGAAGATGGGCGGATAGCAAAAAAAAATCGGGAAGATTTGTTCCAAATACTTTCCGACCTACTGAAAGTTTGTGAGGAAGAGGGTGCTCAATATGTGACGATAGTGGCTACTGAGGCTATGCGAAAAGCACCCAACTCGAAGCTTTTGGCAGATGAAATTCAGAGCAGTTTTTCCCATCCATTGCACATATTATCAGGGAATGAAGAAGCTGCATTGATTGCTGAAGGGCTTTTACATGATCCAAAATTATCAGGTTGTGAGTCTTTTCAGGCATTTGATCTTGGCGGGGGCAGTCTTGAACTTATTCAAATGCAGGATCGGCGCCCTACCCTAAACAAAAGTTTACCTCTCGGGGTACTTTCTATGTCCAACCAGCTTACTTCTGGTAATCAATTCCCGCTTTTGGGGAAAGATATAGAATCCTTGCGGGAAGTTGTTTGTAATGAAGTTAAAAATTGTGGCTTCATTCTTGATCCGGGGATTCCGTTAATTGGGTTAGGTGGAGCTATTTTTTTTATCCGCAAAATCCTATCAAGATGCCGCCCTTTTGATTTTAATAAGTGTCAAGAGGTCGAATTTAGCGAGATTTCCGACCTTTTTGAGCATTCGTCTCGTTTGAGTATGAAGGAGAGATTAGCTGAATATCCTGAATTACCTGTAGATCGGGGAGATGTTTTTCCTATCGCATGCCTTATCATTGAGGAAATGATGAAAGTCCTGTCGAAAAGCTTTTTGTTACATTCTCAATATAACCTCAGATACGGAGTGGCATCGAGGTTGGGTCGTGGGGAATGGGCTAGATAACCTCTTTCGTTATTAAAGCATATCCCCATGCAGGCAGTTTCAATTCATCAGATAATCCCGCTCGTTCGGGTAGGATTATTTTTCCATCCAGCCATGCTTCAGGAATTTGGATTCTAGCATCTTCGTTCGATGAATTGCATACAAAAAGGAATTCTTCTTTCTGCTCTTGATATCTTGCAGTTAAAGATAAGATGTTCCTTCCACCAAGTAAATCACTCGAATACTCAATTTTTTTAAAAGTTTCGGGTCTGGTGAAGCGTCCTCTTGGTGAATGCCTAAAAGTAATAATTTTTCGAATTTCATTATGAATAGACTGATATTTTTCCAGTCTACTGTAGTCTAAAGCGTTAACATTCCCATTCTGATAGGTGTTTCGAATACCTCTTTTACTACGCAGGAAATCTTGACCTGCAGATAGCATCGGAATTCCCGGTGAAAGAAGCAGGATGACCATTGCCAATGTTGCTTTTTTCATCGCGTTGGCATCCGGATTGAGCCCGCCATTCTCGTAATCTGAACAAATTCTATCAATAAAAGTATAGTCGTCGTGTGATTCGACGTAATGAACCGACTGCCAGGGAAAACAATTTTCCACATCCAGTTTCCCCATCATCAACTTGACTATTTCTTCTTTTTCAACTTCACCGCTTACAAAACCTAATAAAGATTCCCGGCACCGGTCACTCCAAAGAGCATAGCCGCTTTGATTAATCTTTTCGGGAAGCCTCCCGCGAAAACTCCAAGGTTCCGCAATTAGTACAATATTTGGATTCAGTTTTTTTAATTCACTTTCAATTTCCTTAAGTAGTTCGATTCCCAGTAGTTCGGCCAGGTCAAAGCGGAATCCATCCACATGATATTTCAATACCCAGTGTTTTAGGCTATCGATAATCATTTTTTTAACGGGTTCTCCATCGCAATTTAGATCATTTCCACAACCACTATGATTGGTTAATATTCCCAAGTCGTCCGTCTGTAAGTAAATTTCGCGGTCTATGTTGAGCAAGTGGTTGGGGATACCAAAATGATTGTATACCACATCGAGAATTACAGCTATGCCTGCCCCATGAAAAGAATTAATGAGTTGCTTGCACTCTTCCTGCGCTAGCCTAGCGGAAGTCGAATAATCTGAGGCAGGAGAGAAAAAGTTCACCGGCATGTACCCCCAGTGATATTCGTCCTTATTTCTGGAATCAAATTGATGAATGGGTTGCAATTCCACTGCGTTGATACCTAATTTTCGCAAGTAGCAATCTTCGGATTTCATCCATTTGGCTAAACCGGTAAAACCAGATCTTTGCTCCTCCGATAGATTGATTGGTGCATTTTGCAGTAAATCTCTTATGTGTGCCTCTGCGATAACGAGATCACACATTTTAGGTGTCTGAAAAAATTTCCCTTTTTTTTGCTCAAATTTTGTTTCCCGGGGGATCAATCCGGGACCATTTCGACCGAGACATGCTTCGGCATAGGGGTCAAGTATACGCTTGGAGTAAATATCCTGATTGTTTGGATGAGAAAAGTGAAAGACATCAAAAGAATAACAGGCATTTTCGAAATTTTTTTCCTCGCGAAACTCCCAGGTTCCATCCGGTAACGATTTCATTTCAAAATCATTTATGATTTCTTGTTGTTCAACTCCTTTCTTATGAATGTTTAGCTTTACGCGATGGGCTCGCGGGGCAAATACTCGAAAGCAACTTTCTGTTCCTGACATGGAGTAGCCAAGATTATCCGGGCGATATTTGAGCCATTTTTCGACTGTCATATCATGCTGGCCTTTTACGATATCGAAACGAAGGATATCCCGTCCAGTTCTAGAAGGGTTAAAAAGATAATTGCTCGATCCGGGTAATGATTCCACCTGAGAAGGCAGGAAATCCGGAGGATCAAACCAAACCCCGCTTTCGGTTCTGTATTTGAAAGGAAACTCTTTAAGGGGCATTAATTTATCGATGGGGAAGGCAAGTGAGTAAAAGCCTGCTTCTGTTTTTTCTAATTTCCATTCAGAGGAATTTTCCATCGATGAAAGCCACCCATTTTCTTCCCACGCTAAATAGATATCAGAATGTAACGACTCACCGTTAATAAGAGGTGGCTTACAAATGAATTCCACCAGTTCATCTCCCATGAAATATCCTGCAAGTTCAGCTCTTTCTCTTATTGAAAGCAGCTCAAATTCTGCACCCAATAACCCCGCTTCTTCCACTAGATCTTCTGGCAAACGGTCAAGTTTCCAGTCTTCCTCAAGAAAAACTAGCCCCGCATTTTTTCCAACCCATACTTTTCCACCTCGATTGTACACCTCGATTTTAGGTAGGATATTGATCTGTAGAAGCCAATCGAAAAATTTTGCGGACTGTACAGTTTTTGCATAGTAAACTTTCGTGAGGATGTTAAAGGAAAGAATTCTTGTAGCCCTATCAGGTGGAGTCGATAGTGCAGTCGCTGCTTCATTGTTGCTCGATCAGGGCTATAAGATTGAAGCTGTTTATGTAAAAACATGGGAGCATGAAGATGATTTGCTTGGGGACTGTCCGGGTGCTCAGGATTTAAGAGATGCAAGGGATGTGGCTGAGACACTCGAAATACCATTTCGAGTGCTCAACCTGTCCGACTTTTATCAAAAACATGTGGTTGATCCTATGATCGAAGGGTATGCCGAAGGCGTAACGCCCAATCCGGATGTCCTCTGCAATCGGGAGATGAAATTTGGAAAACTGATGGATTATGCAATCAGCGAAGGTTTTACCAAGTTGGCCACCGGTCATTACTGCAGGAGAATAATTTCACCCACGGATGAAGTTCAACTGTGGGAAGGAATGGATAAAAACAAGGATCAATCCTACTTCCTCTCGAGACTTACCATTGAGCAACTTAATAAAGCAATTTTTCCTGTGGGTGAAATTGATAAGGGAGAGGTGAGGAAAAGAGCCAAAGCCTTGGGGTTGGGAGTTGCGGATAAGAAGGATAGTCAGGGGATATGTTTTTTGGGCAAGGTGAAAGTACCTGAATTTCTGGGGAATTTTATTGAAGATAAGCCTGGAGAAATCATTACCGTAGACGGGGAAATCGTGGGTCGGCATAAAGGACTTCACCGATATACCCTCGGTCAAAGGCGCGGGATCGGAGTGCCTTCCAATACCGACAATCGAAATTATGTGGTCACCGGAAAGGATCAAGTGTCGAATGAATTGATTGTGGCCTTCGAAGACAAAGACGAGCAAACCCTCTGGGGCCATAAATTTCATTTGAATCAGCTTTCTTATCTAAAGCAAGATGGGCTACCAGAAAATTCGCGACTTTTAGCTAAAGCGAGATACAGGGATCCTTCGACTACTATTGCCTATAAATATCTTGGGGACGATCGAGCGGAGATTATTTTTGAACAACCGCAACGAGCTCTTACTCCGGGGCAGGTTTTGGCTTTTTATGAAGGCGAGCGGCTAGTGGGTGCTGGGATTTATTCTCTTCAGAATCTCGGTCGTGCCGCCCTTTCCGCTTGATTTCTTTTGTGTAATTTCGATAGATATAGAGGCTTATGCAATTCCGTCTTTCCAAGAAAACGCGTGCGAAATTACCAATCGGGGATGACCAGGTACCTCTCAAAACAGCTGAGAATCTCGAAGAGTATCTGCAATCTGCAATTTCTTTTCTGCAAACACAGGAAGAGGTATTGGAAAAAATTCTCAATATTCTTGAGAAAATTGCCGAGCTTGAGCCTTTAATGAAGGCGGATGTGATTCGTAATATTACCAAGGAACAGGAAGAGGAATCCCGTAAAACATTTAAAAAGCTCAGGAGAGAATTAAAAGGCCTCACTAAACTGAAATTTAATGATCAGTCATTATTCAGCCAGGATGAGAGTGACGGCTCTTTTAAACTATTCAAAAAAGCTGGATCTGATGCTCCGCAAATCAAGCAACCGCCTGCCAAAAGTTACATTGATCCCGTTCGTTCTTCCTCTGAAGGCCTTAACTCGGATGCATTACATAAGTCACTTCAGGCATTACAAGAAATGCTTGGACAATCTGATGCGGCCGAAAGCGACTTACAGACGAGTTTTACTGCACTCATCAATGAGCCTGATGCTTCGAGGAAATTAAACTTTATTGAGCAAAGAGTTAAAACATGGGTCTCGGATGTCATCGAGGGAAATGATGGTATATCCGTCCAGGCTAATTTATTAAGCAAAAGAGTGGATGGCCTGATTGAAGGGGCCCACATGGATGCTGAATGAATCGCCCTCAATCACCTCATAGTAATGAGGGAGGCGATAAAAGGGCCTTTCTTGGTATCCATTATATCAGTTGCGGAGTATACGGAAGAATCTACAAAAATCACCAGGGAGACGCCTATGTTGGAAGATGTCCGAGGTGTGCACATCCCATCAGAGTAAAAATTGGTCCGTCCGGCACGGGTAATCGCTTTTTTAAGTGTTTTTGCCCAAACAATGGCTAGTAATTTAGTGAAGGAGGTTTTCGCGAAAGTTGTTCCAGGTTTCGGGATTGCTTCAGGTAAAGCAAGGGACGATCGCTTCCCTCATGGTTCAGTCGCAGAACAAATGCCGCATTTTAGAACCCTTGGACTCAATTTGGATTCCTTGCATTATGGTACCATAAATCTCGATATCCATCCTTGCTCCTACGAATTGCTACATGCTGAGCATTATTTTCCCGGGGTTAAGTGGACCGAACATTTACCTCCGGAAAACTTTTCATTTTTCCCTTGTAAGTTGACACCTTGTGAATGTCCTTCAGCACCAAGTATGGATGCTTATGTCTACTGGCCGCACCCCTCTACAAAACCAGAGTTTTTTCAATCGCCAACCGTTCTTGAAATCATCGCTCCCTTCATTCCTTTGCTTGATTACGGGAGTACTTTAAAATTGAAAGCCTCAAACAATTCGATGCGTTTTTTGAATGCTTCCCGATAGCGATTCTTAATTGGCTGTGTCTTTTTTTCCGCTTTTCCTTGTTTTCCCCTGAGGAAGCCAATACAGAGTTAAATCTGTACCAATGGAAAATCTTAATTTTGCTACCCGCTGGAATATCGACGAAGTCGATGCCAACTACATAAAGTGGTTGAAAGAACCCTCTTCTCTCGATTCTTCCTGGAGAATTTTTTTTGAAGGCTTTCACTTAGGTTCAGATCGGGAATCCGGACCTAATGGAGCGGGTGGGCCGGTTGATGAAACCCAAAAGGCCAAAACCACTGGCAACGAGGATGCCATCGAAAAGCATGCTCGCCTCTATGGGGCTATATATTCGTTTCGGGATATCGGTCATACTCAGGGCACTTTCGATCCGATCAAGGAAGAGGTCGAAGAAAACCCGAGACTGAGCATGGCCAGGCTTGGTTTTGATCCCGCCGACCTCAAAGAGATTCATTTTACAGGCAATTATCTAGGCGGTGTGCGTATGCAAATAGGCGAAATTTTTGAGCGTCTCAAAAAAACCTACTGCGGGAATGTAGGTGTTGAGTACCTCCATCTTCAGGCGACCGAGAAAAGACGCTGGATCCAGTCGAAGATTGAGCCCAACGATAACCAGCCAAATTTTTCACATGATGAAAAACTGCGAATTCTCCGTAAAATCATCCAGGCGGAAGAATTCGAAAATTTTCTTCACACCCGTTATGTGGGGCAGAAAAGATTTTCACTGGAAGGAGGCGAGTCTCTGATCACAGCATTGGATTCGATTTTTCAAAAATGTCCGGACGAAGGAGTCGAAGAGATTGTCATGGGGATGGCCCATCGGGGGAGATTGAATGTCTTGGCCAATGTCATGGGAAAATCCCATGAATTTATATTTCGTGAATTTTCAGAGAATTTTGTCCCGGATGGTGCTCACGGGAGTGGAGATGTAAAATACCATCTCGGGTATGAATCCGCACGTACCACTTCAAGCGGTCAGCAAGTGGTGATTCATCTTTCACCCAACCCAAGTCATTTAGAAGCCGTCAATGGTGTAGTTGAGGGCAAAACACGGGCTCGCCAAAGGCTTCGAGGTGATACCGAACGCAGACGTGTCTTACCTATTCTGATCCATGGCGATGCCGCCATGGCGGGTCAGGGTGTGGTGGCTGAAGTCTTTAATTTCTCTAAACTGCCTGGTTACAGGACCGGTGGAACCGTCCATGTGGTGGTAAATAATCAGATTGGATTTACCACTGATCCGACAGATGCCCGTTCTAGCCTCTACTGTACAGATGTGGCCAAGATCATTGAGGCTCCCATCTTCCATGTGAATGGAAATGACCCGCTTGCGGTGGCGATGGTTGCGGAGCTTGCCCTCGCCTACCGCCAAAAATTTCAGGAGGATGTTGTGATTGATATCAACTGCTATCGCAAGCATGGGCACAATGAAGCGGACGATCCTGCCTTTACCCAGCCCATCCTTTATAAGCGAATCAAGCAAATGTCACCCATATCAAGTATCTTAGCTGATCAACTTGTTAAAGACGGAGACTTGGATCAGAAAGAGTCGGACCAGATCCACAAACGGCTTCGCAGGCAATTGGATGCGACTCTTGAAAAGGTAAAAACCATCAAGAAATCGAGTACTTTTGAAGGATCTGTGGCCATCCGTCAGATACCTTACGATTTCGCCCCCGTTGAAACTGCCGTGGCCAGGAAAGATTTGGAAAAAGTGGCCGGGGCTCTGACTCATTTCCCGACCGATTTCAACCTGAACCCGAAAATAAAGCGGCAAATTGATACCAAGGCCAAGAATTTCAAAAGCGGCCGCGGAATCGACTGGGCCATGGCCGAGCAACTAGCTTTCGGTTCCCTTCTTCTTGAAGGCACCCCTGTTCGTTTGTCCGGACAGGACAGTGAGCGCGGCACCTTTAGTCATCGGCATGCTGCCTGGTACGATTCCAAGGATCGTACCCGCTATGTTCCCCTGCTTGAAATGGAAGACCGCAAGGGAAAATTTTGCGTCTACAACTCCCTTCTCTCGGAAGCCGCCGTCCTTGCCTTCGATTATGGATATTCTCTCGATTATCCAAGTATGCTCTCCATTTGGGAGGCTCAGTTCGGTGATTTTGTCAACGGAGCACAGGTGATCATTGATCAATTTATAATGAGCGGGGAGGATAAATGGGGAGCCGTCTCCGATTTGGTTTTATTGCTTCCCCACGGGTTTGAGGGCCAGGGACCTGAGCACAGTTCGGCACGCCTTGAGAGGTTCTTACAGGGATGCGCCGAGGATAATGTGACCGTGGCCAATATTTCGACTCCCGCCCAATACTTTCATGCACTCAGACGGCAGAAGATAAAGGAATACGCCAAGCCCCTCATTGTGATGGCCCCCAAGAGTCTGCTGAGGCATAAGCTATGTGTTTCTGACTTGAAAGAGTTCACTCACGCAAAGTTCGAGGAGTTCATTCCGGATCCCACTCCTCCGAAAAGTCCGCATACGTTAGTCTTATGTTCAGGCAAGGTTTATTACGATCTGTTGGAAGCGAGAGAGGCGATTCGCTCACCCAAGGCATCGATCATGCGGGTCGAACAATTTTATCCCTTTCATGCCGATAAATTCCGCGACCTGCTGAAATCGTATACAAAGGTAAAGCGATTGGTCTGGTGTCAGGAGGAACCGCAAAACATGGGAGCATGGTCCTTTTTGGCTCCAATCATTGAAGAGGTGATTGGGCGAAGACCGGAATTTGTGGGTCGAAAAGCCACGGCAAGTCCCGCCACTGGTTCTCTTACCTTGCACAAACGCGAACAGGCAGACCTCATTGCCGATGCTCTTGGTGAAACGAGCCTCCAACTGAAATAACCAAATACACTAACTTTATTATGTCTAAAGATGTCATTATTCCCGCACTCGGGGAATCCATTACCTCTGGAATCCTTTCCAGTTGGAAAGTTCAAGAGGGATCCTATGTCGAGCTCGACCAGCCCATCTACGA
>PATX01000037.1 GCA_002713685.1 Opitutia bacterium
AAAATATCGAGTTCTTTATTTTGCCAGGATTGATCAAATTCGGGCAATTTATTCTGAGCATCCAATAAATTACATTGCATGTTACCAATCTCTTCCATGGCCAGATCGTACAAATAATCACGATCCTGGTTTTCCAATGCATCCTGAAAATGAAAGTCTCCAAAATCAGATAATACCATGAAACCTTTATTCAGATCTTGGGCAAAAATTTCAGGTACCTGAATACCTTTGCTTTTCATCCACTCGGCAATTTTTACAAAGGGGCCGGAGTCTTCCAAATCTGGAGGGGCATCCATGACAACAAAGTTTTGCCCATCTGAATTTATTCGGAAATAGCGCCTGAAACTTGCATCTGCAGAGGCGACTTCAAGAGAGCCTCCTGAAAAAGGAGTATCTTGATCCAACCATTTCGCCAATAAGGCTTTTCTTTCGTCCACCACCGAAATCACACTATGGTTTTGTTCGACCCGGGACTAGGGGTCAAAATCAAAATGACTTCGGGAGGGGATAAATCGAATTTACAAGGAAGTGTGTTTAGGCAAGAAGTTCCGGGATCACCTTGGGGTGCTCAACTCCTGTGAGTCGCTGATCCAACCCCAGGTATTTGTAGGTAAATCGTTCATGGTCGATCCCCAGGGCACGCAAAACAGTCGCATTCAAATCGTTCACATGAACCGGATTTTCCAGGATGTTGTAGGCATAGTCATCGGTCTTGCCATATTCAAAACCAGCTTTGAAACCGCCCCCCGCCATCCACATGGAGAAACAACGGCCATGGTGGTCGCGTCCGTGATTATCTTTGGTGAGTTTTCCTTGCGAGTAAATGGTTCGGCCGAATTCACCCCCGCAAATGACGATGGTATCCTTGAGTAAGCCGCGTTGTTTCAGGTCCTTGACCAAAGCCGCGGCCGGTTGGTCGATGTCCTGAGTTTGCCCGCGAATTTGTTTGGGCAAATTCCCATGCTGGTCCCATCCGCGGTGGAAAAGTTGCACAAAAGGAACACCACGCTCGGAAAGTCTACGTGCGATCAGGCAGTTGTGAGCAAATGTACCTTTTTTCATCGCATCCTTTCCGTACATGTCGAGAACATGCTGAGGTTCGTCTTTTAGGTCGACGAGCTCGGGTACGCTCGTCTGCATGCGATAGGCCATCTCGTATTGCGCGATCCGGGCGTCAATTTCGAGATCCCCGGATTCCATTTTTTTGGCTCGGTTGATCTTGGCAATTCCATCGAGCATATTGCGGCGCATATCGCGTGAAATCCCATTGGGGTTTGATAAATATAGAACTGGATCACCGGCTGAACGAAATTTTACTCCCTGATGCTTGGATGGAAGAAAGCCACTTCCCCAAAGCCGGTCGTAAAGAGCCTGCGCATTTCCTTTGCCCTTGGAAATCATAACCACGTAACCGGGCAGGTTTTGATTGGGGCTTCCCATGCCCCAATCCAACCAGGCACCCATGGAAGGTTTACCTGGCTGTTGAGAGCCAGTGTTGATAGCGGTGATCGCTGGGTCGTGGTTAATCGCTTCCGTATGAACCGATTTAACCAAGGTGATATCATCCGCTAAGGAAGCGATGTTGGGGATAATTTCACTGAACCAGGAACCATTTTGCCCATGCCTCGAAAATTCAAACATCGGAGCCACACAGGGAAAAGATTTCTGACCTGAGGTCATCCCCGTAATGCGCTGGCCATTGCGAATACTGTCTGGAAGCTCGGTTCCGTGAATTTCACGCATCTTTGGATGATAATCATACATATCGATGTGAGATGGTCCCCCTGAAAGAAACAAATAGATTACCCTTTTGGCCGTAGGTTTAAAGTGCGGACCAGGGAGAGTTCCGGAAAATTCATTATTTGATTGGCTGGTGGCGGCTTGAAGAATCGATGGGTTCAACAGGCTCGCTGCCCCAAGAGCTCCGAGTCCCCGGGCTCCAAGGCCGATCATTTGTCTGCGGGTATGTGCCTGATAGATGTCGAGTGGATTCATAGTATTTATTCTCTGTTCAAGGTTTCATCTAAATTGAGGATCATCGAGGCGAGAACTGTCCAGGACGCATGTTCGTTGGCATCGATGCTGGCATCTATGGGTGCTTCTCCAATCTTAAGTAATTCTTCCGCACGGTTGGGTTCGGCCGCAAATTTTTCTTTCTGGTATTTGTAGGCATCTTCGAGAACTTCTTTTCGCAAGTTGTCTGCAGGATGACCTGTGGCCAGCTCAAAAGCCCAGTTCATTCGATCGTGGAAAGTTTTGGCTGAGCTTTTCAGGATTCGTTGGGCAAAGGCACGGGATGCCTCGACGAATTGTTCGTCATTAAGCGTGACAAGGGCCTGCATGGGCGTATTGGTTCGCTGCCTTTGCAGGGTGCAGGTTTCACGGGTTGGGGTGTCAAAGGCCATCAGACCGGGGTGGGGGGCCGAGCGTTTCCAGTAGGTGTATAAACTGCGGCGATATAGCTTTTCGCCCTTATCACGTGCAAACCGGCGGTTGCCACTGAGGGACACTTCCACCCAGAGACCTGCGGGTTGGTAAGGTTTAACTCCTGCTCCTCCAAATTCTCGGTTAAGTAAGCCGCTTACAGCCAAAGCATTGTCGCGCACAAACTCACCCATTAGACGAAATCTGGGAGCACGGGCATGATAGAGGTTGGTGGGGTCTTTCTGTAGGTGCTCAGATCGGGTGGTTGATTCTTGGCGATAAGTTGAACTCATGACCATTTGTTTAATCGTCCGCTTAACATTCCATCCATGGTCGACAAAATCTTTGGCCAACCAGGATAGCAGGTCAGGATGCGTAGGCCAACTGCCCTGAGACCCAAAATCTCCGGGGGTGGCAACCAAAGGACGACCAAAAATCGTTTGCCAATACCTATTTACGGTGACTCGTGCGGTCAGAGGATGCTCTTTGTCCAGTAGCCACTTAGCCAAGCCCAGACGGTTCTTGGGAAGATCCTTTTTCATCGTGGGAAGGAAGGCGGGAGTATCGGGTAGAATTTCCTTGGATTTATCCGGGGAAGCATATTGTCCGCGCATCAGCAGATAGGTCTTACGCATTTTGTTTGGTGGATTGTCCCCCATGATCATGGAAGTTAATTTTTTACTGCGTAAATCAGCCAGGGATTTGTCGGTACTTTTTTTCTGTTTGAAAATTTGTTGGTACGGCTGGTCTTTTGATTCGAAATAATGGGTGACCAGAACTTCCTTCTGTGCCTTGGTACGGTTGTTTTCCTCAATAGCAAGAATAGGAGAAATAGGATCTGATTCGGAGAGAACTTGTACTTCCTGTTGGGTTAGTGCCCGCGAATAAAATCGAACATCGTCGATTTCTGCTCCGTTTGTCTGGGCAGTATTGAATCTCCTGCCTAATCGTAATGGCTTATCGGTTATGATCGTCTGGCTGAGAGAATCCTGCTGGGTGGCTTTCTCCTGTTTTTTCCCGTCGATATAAATTTCAACTCCATTGACTTTTCCATTTCCATTGTAAGTGATAAAAAGGTGAGTCCATTTTTTGATGGGTGCTTTGGCTTTACTTACAACTTTCAAGGCATTGCTTGGCCATTTATTAATTACATGCAAACCTACCTTACCGGCTTCCATCCACAGGTCATAGCCGCGAAAGTTATTCCCTTCATCCATTTTGGCAAAAATAGCCCCGCCAAAATTGTCTCTGGGAATTTTAACCCAGGCTCCATAACTAAAGGGTTTGTTATGTTCGAGGTTTCCAAAATTTTTAACTTCAAGAAAGCCATTTCCCTCAATTTTAATGCCTCCTCCAAATTTGGCCTGTCCAACAATTTTGGCTTTACCTTGTAATTGGCAGGAGTTGGTTTCTCGTACCAGGTCTACGGTTTTGTTATCCGTAAAGTCGTCCAATGGTAGATGGGCAACCAAACCGGAAGGCTCCAATACGCTCTTATTTTCGTCCAAGTTCGATGTTGCTTCCTTAAGCCATTTGGCAAACTGAGAGTTTGCTTCTTTTTTTCTGGCATTCATTTTTGAAGAAAGCTCTTTCTGTTTGTTTATCAAATCATCCAGTTGCTTTTTCCTGTCGGGGGTAACGATTTCAAGCATCGGTGCGGTATTTCCCCTGCGGGTCTGCATCCCGGGATCCGCATTGTTGTTGTAGAAAGCATAGAATTGAAAATATTCCTCCTGCGAAATTGGATCGTATTTATGATCATGGCACTGGGCACATTCCATGGTTAGGCCCATCCAAACATTTCCCGTGGTCTTCACTCGGTCGACCACATATTCTACCCGGAACTCCTCGGCTATCACCCCGCCCTCATCGGTGGTTGCATGGTTTCGGTTAAAACCGGAGGCAATCTTTTGATCTTCTGTAGCATTCGGTAGAAGATCGCCGGCTAGTTGTTCGATCGAGAACTGATCAAAAGGCATGTTGTTTTTGTACGCATTGAGTACCCAGTCCCGCCAGGGCCACATGTCCCTGGGACCATCGTCATGAAAAACGGATGTATCTCCGTACCTTGATGCGTCCATCCATACCAAAGTCATCCGTTCTGCATAAGCATCGGAAGCAAGCAGTCGGTTCACCACTTTCTCATAGGCATTTGGACTGTGGTCCAAAAGAAAATCGTTTATTTCCTCGGGAGTTGGGGGTAATCCGGTAAGATCAAAATAAACCCTTCGTATGAGCGTCCTTCTGCCTGTTTCCGGAGATGGATGGAGACCTTTCTTGCTAAGCGTTTCCATTACAAAAGAATCAATGGGATTACGAATCCAACGGGAAAGATCGGTTTTTGGTTCTTTGGTTTCTTTGACCGGCATGAACGCCCAATGGCCTTCCCAGGTTGCACCTTGTTCGATCCACAACTTGATGGTGTTGATCTCGGCTTTGGTCAGTTCTTTTTTAAATTTTGGGGGAGGCATAACCTCGTCTGGGTCATCAGATGTAATGCGGTGCCATGCTTCGCTATCTTCCAGGCTATTTCGAACAAAAGCGGCAAATCCATCTTTTTCTTTGAAAGCTTCCTCCTCCAAATCCAATCGTAACTTGGCTTTACGCGACTTTTCGGAAGGCCCGTGGCAGAAAAAGCACTTGTTTGAAAGAATGGGACGAATGTCTTTGTTAAAAGAAATCTCTGCCATTACTCTTGGGCAAGTTATAAGGGAAGTAACGAGCAATAAAGATGATAGAAAGTAAGATGTAGTTTTCATGTGCGAATACTGTTGGATCTAAATATTAACATATTGAGACTTGAAATGATTCAATTGTAAAAGGGAATTTTGTTATGATATTACCATTAATGTGTGTTTGTAAAAGCTTCTGCAGTTGCATGCTAAATATGATATTTAATAGTACCTTTACAACTCTTTGGGACAAGAAGTTTTAAATTACATTGATTTTGTAAACACAAAGTGGAGACCCTGAATTTGTAATTACAAATAGTTACGGATTCCCATTGATTCCTTAGTCCCATAAATGGCATAATGCATGACATGAGCGAATCCACCCAAGAGGAAGAAAAGCCCGATCAAAATAATGAGGAAGAAGAATTACCGTTTGATGCGGTAGATTTGATGCTTGATGGAAACTTGCGGGCTCAAATCAACTATTCTATGGTTAAGGCATTGGCGAAAGCCTTTGATGAAAAAGCTTCTATATTGATCAATGCAGAGGAGAATTTTCAACCCGAAGAGGATGAAAGTTTTGCGGAGGTTGCGATGCCGGAGATAGAAGCCATGGCAGAAGCGGTTGTAGATGGTTGTGTTGACTTTTCAAAAATTCGTTTTTGGGAAGCCTGTGAAACTGCAGAGGTCGCATGGGATGAGACAAAAGATGAGAACGGTGAAGTTACTCAACGGGTTCCTTACGGAAACCCCCTTGATCCTCCCCGAGAAGGCAATCGTTTACTTTCAAACCTGGAGAAAATGGAAAGCTGGATGAAGCAAGTGCACAAAATTCACGAGGAAAAAGGGATGGGATGGGTCTCCCCGTATGGTTGTCCGGAAGATGGTCAACAGGCTTATGATAATCGGGCAAAATGCTTGGAAAAGCTTTCCAAGATTGTGGACTCGATCAATTCAAACTTTGACGCCTGAACCTACTCCCGCTTTGTCAGGTAAATTCTTGGGACTCTCTTTGTAATCGAACAAAGTAACTCCCATGGGATTGTTTTTCCATGGAGAGCCAGGGTTTCCAGTGGAATTTTATTGCCGTTTTGTTCGCCAATTAAGGTGACTACTTCTCCATTTGCTAAGTCACGGGGTGCATCGGTTAGATCAATCAGTGTTTGGTCCATGGTTATGCGACCGACTATTGGGTAACTGGTTCCACGAATAAGAGCGGAAGCCTGATTGCCACAATGTAACGGAATGGCATCTCCGTATCCGGCACTGATGATCCCAATTCTGGAGTCTCGAGCCAATGTGTGAAGTCTTCCATAGCTTACTGAAGTTTGGGCGGGCAAGTCCTTTACCAAGGCGAGTTTTGCATGAAAGGAGAGCACCGGTTCCACTTCAAGATGTGCGAGAGCACTATGAGTGGGAGGAGTAACTCCGAACTGAAGTAGACCGATTCTTACTGCATTAAAAACCGAATTTTCCTCAAGTACTTTTAGTGATGATGAATTGTCCGCATGAATAATAAAGTCAGAAGGTAAAGGCTTAGGCAGGTTAGCCTGAATGATTTGCTGAAAACGATCTCTCTGCATTTGACTGAATTCTTCATTGGCCGGTTCCGCAAAATGAGTGAGGATCCCTTTTAGTTCGATGCCATCCGCGGATTTGATTGCCTGAAAAAGTTTTGCGGCCTTTTCCCACCATACACCCATTCTGCCCATACCAGTATCTACTTTTAGGTGTACCTTGATTTTCCTCTTTTTAGTTTGGCTAAGGGCCTCGAATCGCTTCACCTCCTCCATACTGGAAAGAGAAGGAATTAAATCTAGATCGGTCAGGGCTTCGTCCTCTTCTTTCAAGAGTGGACCGAGTACAAGGATAGGCCAACCTGAGCCCATCTCCCGAATTTCATTGGCTTCCTTTACATTCGCGACAGCAAAGAGGTCCACACCACTTTGCATAAGCCGTGATGCGGTGGGAAGAATGCCATGACCATAAGCATCTGCTTTGACAACGGAGACATATTTAAAATGTGATGGTATTGATTCTCTGATCAATCTTAAGTTTCTTTCCAACTTGGCTAAATCAATTTCAGCCCATGAGCGCATCCCTTTCATTTTGAACAGTTTTTTCTCAAGAGAAAAATTATTTGTTCAAAGTTCGAGGTGTCCATTTCTTGAACTGTGGAGCTCTCGGATTGTAGGGAGTAATTTCCGAGCAGGGCTTAGAAACAAGGTTGAGATCTGATAGTCCTTTGATTTTGGAAAGATCATAACTTATCGTTTGCTCAGGTACTATAGGTGTGGCTCGCTTTCGAATATCAGGAAGGTGGAAGCTATTCGGGTATTCGGAAAAAGCTTCATCCTGAGGAATAATCTTTTTTTCGGCTTCTAAAGGATTTGAGTTGGGTATCCTGACGAAACGAAACCCAACGCGAAAAGGAGCTTGGATTATGGAGTTTTCTTTCGGGACAAGCAAAGAGGCCAGATCAAGGGCATTGTAGGCAAATACTTCAAAACTAGCATGGGCATGGCACCATCTTAGCGTCTTGACGAAGGCAGCAGCCAATCGAAGCCCGAGGGTCGAGCCGGGGCCTTCGCAATAGTATACGGAATTGACCTGGGAAATTTCCTTTTTTGAATCGCGGAGAATGTTTTCAGTGGCTAAAAATAATCCCTCCAAAGCTTGCTCTTCAACTTGAGCCAGGCAAAGCCATCCTCTTTTTTCGGGAATCCCAACTTGTACGGGATTTGTGGAGGCGTCGACCACCAGCGAAGTAATTTCCTTCGATTGTTTCTCCGGTATTGGGTGCACTTGTCGTTGGCTTGCTGGGATGAAAGTCAATACTGCCTGCGCAAATTTGTGGGGGGAATGCCCAATTCTTCACGATATTTGGCAACTGTGCGCCTGGCCAATTTGATGTCTTTTTCCGCAAGTAAGTCGACTATCTTTCGGTCACTAAGAGGCTTGGATGAATCCTCTTTTTCAATGATTGAACCAATAATTTCTTTCACACTGGTATTCGAAACGGTATCGCCATCTTTTCCGGAATAACCAGGAGTAAAAAAATATTTGAAAGGAAAAGTCCCATGAGGGGTTTGTAGGTATTTGTTTGCGATTGCTCTTGATACAGTCGTTTCATGAACTTCGATGGAATCAGCCACTTCCGCCATGGTGAGTGGTCGTAATTTGGAAGATCCATGCTCGAAAAATTCGCTTTGTCTGTTGAGCAATTTCCGGGTTATTCTTTCAATTGTATTCTGTCTTTGGTCAATCGAGTTGATTAAGAATTTTCCCGCCCGCATTTGGTTACGCACATATTCTTTCTCTTTAGAGCTGAGGGTTCCCTTACTGATCAATTCTTTGTAAGTTTTATTAATCTTGAGTCTCGGAATGTAGTCGTTGTTTAGGTGTATGACCCAATCTTCCGAAACTTTTTCCACAATCGCATCCGGGGCAATCGATTGATTATGATCTTCTGAGAATTTCCTGCCTGGTGCCGGGTCCAATTCAGCTATCTTTTGAAGGCACTTGTGCACTACATCAGTTGGTTGGGAGAGCTTACGGGCAAGTTCTGGTACTCTTCTTCTAACGAGCAGTTGGAAGTGATCTCTCACAATTTGATAATGAATGGAATCCTCCCAACCTCTTGATTGCATTTGCTTGAGTAGGCTATCCTGTAAATCAAGTGCAGCGATGCCTACGGGATCAAAGGTTTGTAAAAGGGAAAGTGCATCCTGTAAGTCAAGTAGGGGTAAACCGGAAACCAAAGCCATGTCGGAGAGATTTCCCGATAGAAATCCATTCTCATTAAGACTGCCTATGATGTATTCGGATGCTTGCCTAATACCATCTTCACAATCAACCAATTTTAATTGATCAAGCAAATGTTCCTGAAGAGAGGTTTCCGATACAAGAGAATCAAAAAAGAATTTTCTTTTCTCTTCAGCCTCTGAGTTCCCAAGTTGAGCCTCTCCTTCATATTCTCTGTCAAAATGTTCCTTAAGGTCCTCTTGCATCTCTTTTAAAATGGCAAATTCATCGGAGAAATCCATGTCTCCGATATCTTCAGCTTCACTTGATTCGAGATCAAAGTCACTTTTTTCAGAATTTTCAGATTCCTTAGAGCTTTCAATGTCCTCAGGAAACTCTTCTCCATCTTGGTCTTGAAGTTCATCAGGAGAGGGCTCTACTTCATTTGAGTCCAAGCTTTCATCATTGGACCCTATTTCTTCAAGTAATGGGTTGGTTTGAAGCTCTTCCAAAATTGCACTCCGCAATTCAAGTGTAGGAACTTGTAGTATTTTTAGGGACTGCCTTAGTTGAGGTGCAAGTACTAGATTTTGAGTCTGCTTCTGTACTTGCCGGAGTCCTTGAGATTGAACAGCCATTTATTTTAGAATTTATTGAGGTGCAAACTGAGTTTCTCCCCTATGCCAGCGAAGTGCAGCATTTTCTCCATCCTGGCTAAAAACATCGTAAATATATGCGGCAAGTTTTTCATTGGTCGGACCATAACCCTCGCCGTATATGAAGCTTTCCAATTCAGTCAACATCTCCTCGGCCGATTGGTAGCGTTCGTCACGAGGTCTGCGAAGTGCGGTGTGCATGATAAGGTTTAATCTATCATCAATATCGGGTCTAATATCCGAAAAGTTTGGAAGGGGCATTTCGAGAATATTTTCAATAGTTTTTTCCGGTTGGGGAGTTTCAAATATATTGTAGCCGAGCATTAACTCAGACATGACTATGCCACAGCAAAACAAGTCCGCCCGTTGGTCTGTTATTTCACAGCGGGCTTGTTCTGGAGATAGATACTCATCCTTGCCTGCAATTACTTCACCTTCTTGATTATACATAAGATCAAGAGCTTTTGCTATGCCGAAGTCTGTGAGCTTCACATCACCTTCCATTGCAATCATGATGTTTTTCGGATTTACATCGCGGTGAACGATACCCAAAAGACGATCCTGGGCGTCTTTTTTACGATGAGCATAAGCTAATCCACGACAAATTCTAGATGCAATAAATACTGCGAGGTCAGCGGGAATATATTGATCGGTTTCGACATGCCTTTCGAGGAATTCTTCCAGATTACAACCAGAAACATATTCCATAGTCATAAAATACTGTTCACCCGTTTTGCCTAGGTGATATGTTTGGACGATATTCGTGTGAATAAGGTCTGCGACGAGCTTTGCTTCCCCGATGAAATTGTTCCGAAATTCATCTATTGCAGAATATTCTTCGCGAATAAGTTTAATCGCGACTTTTTTTCTGAATCCACCGATCCCTCGCTGAACAGCTTCATAAACCATCCCCATTCCACCTTCTGCGATCTTCCGTGTTAACTCATAATGAACTTCGTTGAAAATATGTTTCATTCAGTCCTGCTTATGATGATAACAAATCACGAATCAGCAAGAAAATCTTTTATTAAATAACGATATTTTAGCTGTTTGGCATAAATTTAGCTTACATTTGGTGAATTTGACTTCTTTTTAATTCTGTAAATACTCATCGTATGATTACATTAACACAAGAAGCACAAAAAAAAGTATCTTCGATGTTGGCAGATGCTGATGATGAAAAAGCTTTGCGGATTTTTATTGAACCAGGTGGGTGTTCAGGTTTCGAATATGGAATGTCTATCGATAAACCAAAAACTGAAGATCATTTCGACAATTCTTCCGGTCTTCCCATCGCCGTATGCCCCGATAGTTATGATTATCTTAAAGGATCTGAGATTCATTTTGATGACGGACTGTCTGGAAAGGGATTTGAAATTAGAAATCCAAATGCTGAATCCACTTGTGGATGTGGTAAATCTTTTCGTTGAGAAAATTTTTTGTTAAAATTCTAGTTATATTCGGACTACTCCCCTGTGTCCTTTATTCATGGCAAGGTCCTGAGGTAAAAAACGGACCTGTCACGACTCGTCTAGTGACTGAATCTAATGTTAGTCCTGGAGTTAGTTCCTTTGAAATCGGATGGTGGATTAAGAGGGAAAAAGGTTGGCATACATATTGGGAATCACCTGGTGATGTCGGTGTGCCACCTACTCTTAAATGGAATCTGCCAGAAGGTATTATTCTGCGTGAAATGCACTACGCTCCACCACAACTCGTCAAGATGTTTAAGGTTTTTGCTCATGGTCATAAAGATGAATCCCTTTTTATCTTTCGTTTTGATGTCAAAAGAAAGTTGCAGCATGGGGAAGAACTTTCTTTTAGTGCAAAAGCCTCTTGGCTAGCCTGTTTCACGACCTGCCTTCCTTCATATGACAACCTTGAAATAACAATTCCGGTCCAGAACGAAACTGGGACCGACAATCGCTGGCATCCTTATTTTCGGGATTTCCGGGAGAAGCAACCCGTTAGTCCTCCGTCTGGTTGGTTGTCTCGGTGCAATGCGGAGATACTCAAAGAGAAAAAGGGAGAAAAGGAATTCGTAATTTTTCGTTTTCCGTGGGATGAAAATGGTCCTCTTCCACTCTTTCGCTTTTTTGGAGACGGGCGTTTTATCCGCTCAAACATATTTCAAATTCCCAAGAAAATTTTCGAGCAAAACGGTGGTGGGATGGTTGAAATTTCAATGGAGTTATCCTACTGGCGGGACCCTGACCAAAAGGAATTAAAAGGGCTGCTTTACCGGGCGAATGGTTGGCCATCTGCAGGGACTGGATTCTATAAAGTCACTGTACCTCTCCAATAGAAAAATCTAAATCGTCATCGCCCTACATCTCTTCCAAGGTATCGATCCCTAAGACACTCAGTCCGAGTTTAAGTACAATTTGTGTTTTGGCACAAAGGAATAAACGAAGGTTTTGAACATTCTGGTCATCGACCATTACTTTTTCCTGATTGTAAAAGGAGCTAAATTCCGTAGCCAATTCATAAAGATAAACGCAAAGAGTATGAGGCTTTAACTCTTTAGTTGTTTGTTCAATAGCTAAGGGGAAAAAAGAGATTTTACGGGCAAGTTTCTTTTCATTATCCGATTCTGGACTGATGATGACCTCAGGAAGTTCCGAAGGGGTTTTTCCAACTTTGCGAAAAATGCTATGGATTCGGGCGACAGCGTATTGCAAATAAGGTGCGGTGTTGCCTTGGAGGGCAAGCATTTTGTCCCATGAAAAAACATAATCAAGAGTCCTGTCTTGAGAGAGGTCCGCATATCGTACGGCACCCAGTCCAATAATTTTAGCCCTTCTTTGAATCTCTTCTTCCTCTAGTTCGGGATTCTTTTCTTCTACCATTTTCTTTGCCCGGTCGATGGCTTCTTTCAACAAATCCATTAATTTCACAGGCTGTCCATCTCGTGTTTTGATGGCTTTATTATCCTCTCCCAAAATCGTCCCGAACCAAACATGTGAGAGGGTGGGGCAATCAATGTTTTCTTGAATAAACCACTTTTTGACGGTCATGAAAAGTTGATCGAAATGATCCCGTTGCCTTCCGTCCGTAACATAGATGATATGCTCCGCATTCCATTCCTTCTTGCGATAAGCTATGGTAGCCAAATCCGTAGTCGCGTAGTTGCTGGCCCCATCGGATTTACGAATAATGAAAGGCTGTTTGGCAAAACGTTTATGTTCCGGATGAAATACGACGAGTGCTCCCTGATCCTCGGTGCAAATTCCTTGTTTTTGTAAAACAGAGTAAACCTGTTCGACTTGGTCACGGTAAAAGCTCTCTCCGTGGGCATAATCAAAGCGTACGCCTAGGAGTTTGTAGACCTGTTCAAAAGATCCGAGACTAAGATCGCGAATTTTCTGCCAAAGAGAACAATTCTGCTCGTCTCCACTCTGTAATTTTACCAGTTCCTGCCTTGCTTCTTCCAACGATTGGGGAGACTCTTTTACCCAGCTGTTTCCCTGTCGGTAAAGATCTTCAAGAACTGCAACTGGCTCTTCACCCAATTCATCCAGGGAAACCTCCGCCCGTTTAATGGCATAAAGTAGGATACCAAATTGTGTTCCCCAGTCTCCAAGATGATTGTCCCTGATAACAGAATGCCCTTGGAGGGCTAGCAACCGGGCAAGGGACTCACCAATGATGGTCGAGCGGATATGGCCCACATGCATTTGTTTGGCTGTATTGGGTCCGGAAAAATCAAGAACGATCTGCCGGGGTGATTCAGATAGAAGGTGTTTTTTAGTTTTATCCAAGTTACCCAACTCTTTTAGCCATGAAAGAAAAAATTCAGGTTTTAGCTTAAAATTAATAAAGCCCGGCCCTGCGATACTTGTTTCCCACGAATCGTTTGACTCGATCTTTTCAACAAGAGATTGGGCTAGTTCTCGTGGATTAAGTCCGTTTCGCTTGGCGAAAGGCAACGCGCCATTTGCTTGAAAATCTCCAAACCTTTCGTCCGCCATTCTCATTTGAGGCTCAAACGAATCGTCGACCGATTCGAGTTTTTCAGCTGCTTGGCTGACTACTTTTTCGAAATATTGTAAAAGATTGAAGGAGAATTCCATTTATCCCAAAACATCCTGAACCCATGACTTCGTCAAGGATGAGCGTAAATAAAAGGCTCGACTTACTTTATTGAATAATATAGGTAAAATAGTTTGCATTGATCTTACCCTCACCCCCCCAGACAAGGAGTCTATATTATGCCCAAGGCCAAAATTGAAAAACCAACAATCGCTTCTTTTACCCGATTAATTGAGAAGAAAAGGGAAGGAAACGAATACGCCGACGAGGAAATTCGTTCAATAGTTGATGCCATTTTGGACGAAGAAATGCCTGAGTACCAACAAGCTGCATGGGTTATGACTACTTTTTTCCAAGGGATGTCAGCTCAAGAAATTGCTAATTTTACCGAGGAAATGATGCTTTCAGGTGAGGTCATCGAAATGATGGATGTTTCCCGCCCTAAAATTGAGAAATATTCAACTGGTGGTGTTGGTGATAAGACTACTTTAGTATTAGGTCCATTGGCTGCCGCTTCAGGGGTAGCGATGCCTATGATGAACGGCGATGATGAAGAACATCTTACTTCCACAACTGAAAAACTTAAGGCTATCCCAAAAGTTAATACAGATATCGACCTTGATGATTTTAAGGACCAGGTACGCAAGCTTGGGTGTGCCTTCGCCGAGCGTCATGCAGAAATTTCACCAGTTGAATCTATTTTGTACGATCTTCGCCAAAAAATTGGAGCCATTCCATCCATTCCTTTCATAACTGCCGGAACACTCAGTCGTAAGTTGGCTGCTGGTGCAGAAGGCGTGGTCGTAGACATCAAATGGGGGAAAGGATCTTTCATTACAAATGCAGAAGATGCCAAGCAGCTTGCTCGTTCCCTTACTCGTGTCGGAAGAGCTTTAAAACGCAGATGTGTTGCTTTAGTCACAGATAACAACCAACCTTTAGGGTCCTGTGTTGGTCCATCCCTTGAGTTGAAGGAAGCATTAGATCTTCTCAAAGGGGAAGGACCAGAAGATCTTCAGGATTTAGTTCTTAAGTTAGGGATGGAAATTGTTCGGTTGGCTGGAGTTGCTGGTTCCACCCTTTCAGCGAAGCAAACCGTTCGCAAAGCAATAGATGAGGGCACTGCACTGCAGAAGCTTAAAGATATTGTTGAATATCAAGGGGGAGACCCAAAGCTTTTGGATAACCCAGAAAAATTACCAACAGCAAAGCACACCAAAAAGCTTACTGCACCCAAAAGAGGTTATGTTCACACCATAGACGCTGGCCAACTCGCTCGGGGAGTACAAATTCTTGTTCACGGTGAGGATAAGAAAAAGTTCGATCCAGCATGTGGAGTTGCAGAACTATGCAAAGTTGGAACTCAAATGAAACAGGGTGAACCACTGATGGTTATTCATTACAACGATGAGAAGCGTTTGAAAGTTGCAATGGATTATTTCAAAGCAGCCTATCGTTTGGCACCTAAAAGGCCTAACCCAGTTCCTCTCGTTGTCGAAAGAGTTGCTTAATTTATAGTTTTCTTTCCAAACTCCAGGACAATTCTGTTTGACCTGTAAGGAGGAAATATTACAGCATCTTTATTTTTTATCCGCTCTTCCGAGGTAAGACCTGTCTGAAGTGCTAATTTTTATGATTTCGTCCTTTTTGATAAATAAAGGAACCTGAACAGTAATTCCCGATGAAATGGTGACGGGCTTTAGAACATTTCCTGCAGTATCTCCACGAATGGCATCAGGAGCTTCAACTACCGTTGCTTCTACTGAAGCTGGTAGTTCCAGTCTCACCGCTTCTCCGTCTACCAAGAGAATATCATAGCCATTTCCTTCAACGAGGAAAATTTCATCATCTCCAATCATCTCTTCGGTGAGAATTGTATCTTCAAAAGTCTCCACATCCATAAAGTGAAATCCATCATTATCTTTATAACTGTACTCCAGTTTCTGCGTGGTTGTGTGCATGAAATCCACATTGTCAGTCGACCGAAATTTGGTTGTCGTCGTGGATCCGCTTTGTAAGTTTCTAAGGGTTGTTTGAACGAACCCAGCTTGTCGGCCTTGAGTTCGGTGTAACATTTCCAAAACGAGATGGGGTGAGCCTTGATAGACGATAACACGTCCCTTACGAATATCTGTAGGTGAAGCCATGTTGATTACTTTTTCTTGTGGATTAAAAGGATTTGGACAAAGTAAATTTTGCTTTTAGACAATGAATTGAATGCGATTATTATTTACTTATGACATCTCAAAAGTCGACCTTGGAATTTGTATCATGGAATGTGAACGGCCTCCGTGCCTGCAGAAAAAAAACCTTTGATACATTTGTCGGTAACAATTTTCCTGATTTTTTGTGTCTTCAAGAAGTGAAACTGAACCAGGAGGTAATCCCGACAGATGATTTTGGTTATGCCTTTAAGCACTATCACTTAGCTGATAAAAAA
>PATX01000038.1 GCA_002713685.1 Opitutia bacterium
ATAAGACTTAAACTTTCTGGAAACTCATTCTTTTTAATTTTTTTACCCCCGAGGAATTCCGGTCGATGATCCGAAACGGCTGCCGACATAATCGTCAGGTCACTTTGCGGAAATAAATCAACTAAGACTCCTCTCATTTCCAGGGCATTTTCTATTGTCTTATAAATAATTCCCTCCGGACAGGGCATTGATACAGGACCGCTTACCAGAGTCACCTCAAAGCCCCTTTTTCGTGCTGCCTCGGCCAATTCAAATCCCATTTTCCCACTTGATGGGTTCGAGATAAAACGCACTGCATCAATCCACTCTCTTGTTGGACCCGCTGATATTAGGCATTTGATTGGCTTGTTCATTAAATTATTGGCGACTTATCATGAGGAAGCTCATATAAAATACGCCCATGAGTATCAAGTCGGCAGAAATATCCAGTCCAAAGCGTGAAAATATGTTATTAAACCTAGGGTTTAACCTGCTCTTGCCTATTGTGATTTTAAGAAAAGGAGACGAGTGGCTTGGAAAGCTTTTGGCAAATATTACAGACAGTGCACCAGAGTCTGCTGTAGTGGGCTCGATTATTTTACTTTTAGCCATTTCTTTTCCCGTATCATATGGAATTCTGGATTTGATTCGACGCAGAAAGTGGAATTTCTTTTCCATCCTAGGTGCAATCAGTGCCTTATTGACCGGCGGCATTGGTCTTCTACCAGGTGCAAATGTTTTAATGTTTGCAATCAAAGAATCTGCTCTACCAGCAATTTTGGGGGTAATCACAATCATTACCTTAAAAACGAAAAAGCCCTTGGTTCGATTATTTCTTTATAACCCTGAAATTATCAAAGTCGCTTTGGTGGACCAAAAATTGATGGAACTGGGAACCAAGAAACATTTTGATAGACTCCTTGTTAAGTGCACCTGGTTAATTGGTCTCTCCTTTGCAGTGAGTGCCGTTTTAAATTTTATTCTTTCCCGAATGATTGTGGTCACGGAGCCAAGTATTGATAAGATCGCTTTTAATGATGAAGTTGGCCAAATGATGGGATGGAGTCTCCCCGTTATCAGCATTCCCTGTATGATCGTCAGCGGATACGCATTTTGGCTCCTTATTAAGGGAATTAAACAATTCACCGGGCTTTCAATGGAAGAGGTTATGGCACAGGCTCCTCCGACCGCAAAGCGCTAGAAAACTTCTTTACCTGTCGCTTAATGCGACATAAGGGCGAAGAGTAGACCCTTGGTAAATTTGCCTAGGTCGATGGATGCGCTTTCCGTTAGTGGCAATTTCTTTCCAATGGGATAACCATCCGGGTGCCCTGCCAAGTGCAAAAAGCATAGTAAACATATCGGTGGGAAAGCCCATGGCCTGAAGAATGATTCCGCTGTAAAAGTCGACGTTTGGATAAAGCTTACGAGCTATAAAATATTCATCCTGCAAGGCAGAGCTTTCCAAATTCCGTGCAATATTTAAGATTGGACTTTCCACACCAAGAGCTTCCAAAGCTTGATCACAGGCACTTTTTAAGATCTTGGCACGCGGATCGTAGTTTCTATAAACACGATGCCCAAAGCCCATTAGTCGCGACTTCCCCTCTTTGGCGGACTGAATGAATTGGCTTCCATCATCACCCGCAGAGTGGATTTCATTAAGCATTTTAATAACCGCCATATTGGCACCACCATGCAGTGGTCCCCATAGGGCGGAAACTGCCCCTGACAAGGATGCAAAGGCGTTGGCTCCTCCGGATGCAATCATTCTGCAAGTTGAGGTTGAGCAGTTTTGCTCATGATCCGCGTGTAAAAGAAATATAAGATCCAACGCCTTACTAACCGCAGGATCAATAGATCCTTCAGATTCATTTCCAAACATCATATGAAGAAAATTCTCACTGTAGGAAAACGCATTGTTGGCTTCAGGCGTGTTTTCTCCTTTAGACAAACGAAAAGTCTTGGCTGCAATCGATGGAATGGCAGCAACAATTAAAGAAGCTGCTTCTTCGAATGAATCAACATCGGCTGGGCGTATGTTTGTGCTTAAATGCGGAAAGCTTCCCCCTAATGCCTGGAGAGCAGCACTTAAGATTCCCATCGGGTGAGTATTTCCAGACATCGACTTTATAACTTCTTCGACGGGGGAGGGGAGGGATGCGTGCGAAGAAACTTTAGATTTAAAATTATCTATCTCAGAGGATTTGGGGAGTTCACCATTAAAAAGCAGTAGGCATGACTCCAGAAAATTAGATTTTTCCGCTAATTCAGAAATATCGAAACCGCGATATCTTAAGATACCTTTGTCCCCATCAATGAAAGTAATATCACTCTCACAAGATCCGGTATTACCATAGCCATCGTCAAAGGTGATGTATTTACTTTCTTTGCGAAGGGTGCTGATATCAATGGCGTGCTCATCTTCTGTCCCAACAAGAATGTTTAGAGGAAAATCTTTATCGCCGATAGTTAGGGTAGCTTGTTTGGACATTGGGTGGGGTAGATTGGGGATTAAACTACCTTTCTGCCAACCTTAGACCAATTTTTCAAGAAAGTTCCTGTATAATTTTAATCCTTTTTCCTGACTCTTTTCAGGATGAAACTGAGTAGCAACACTGTTTCCAAAGCGAATACCACTTATAAAATCATAACCATATGAGGTTGAGAAAGTAGTTACATTACTTCCAATATTGCAGACATGATAACTATGTACGAAGTAAAATTGGTCCCCTTTTTCAATTCCGCACATAAGATCATCTTCCGAATCATTATTCCAAAACACCGAATTCCAACCCATGTGAGGGATTTTTAAACCAGAATTTAATCTAAATCTTTTTACCTCACCATCCACCAAACCAAGACCAGAAGCCTGTCCTTCTTCAGAAGAAGGAAATAGCACCTGGAGCCCAAGGCAAATTCCGAAGTAAGGCTTGTCCGCTTCAATCCACTTAATGATAAACTTGTCTAAACCAGTTTCGACAAGACTGTCCATGCATTGATCAAAAGTACCCTGACCCGGAAAGACTAATGCATCGATTTCCGTGAATTCCATCGGTTCATTGATTATGGATACTTTTGCTCCCGTATATTCAAAGGCTTTTACTACACTACGCAGATTGCCAGTTCCATAGTCTATAACCCCAACTCTTTTCATTTAAGATAAGGCTCTCTTTCGAACTATTTCGAAAGCGTGCCTTTAGTCGAAGGCACCCGGCCTGCAAGCCTTGGCTCCGGTTTAGTGGCCATATCCAAGGCTTTTGCGAAGCCTTTAAAAATCGCTTCCGCAACATGATGCGGCTCCTCTCCATGTTCTAAGCGTATATGAAGATTGCAGGCCACCTCATTCGCAAATGCCTGAAAAAACTCCTTAAAAAGATGAATGTTAAAATCGCGCACCTGTGGGTTTTGGCAATCAACTTTATACACTAGGTATCCTCGATTACTGATATCCATGGCAACAGTCGCAAGGGTTTCATCCATAGGGAGAACAAAAAAACCATATCGCTGAATTCCGGCCTTATCCGACAAAGCCTGCTTCACCGCTTGTCCCATTGCGATACCCATGTCTTCAATTAGATGGTGGTAGTCAACATCTATATCTCCTTTAGCCGTTACTGATAGATCAAAAAAGCCGTGCCTAGCAAAGAGTTGAAGCATATGGTCCAAAAAAGCAATTCCCGTAGATATTTCGGCTTTACCAGTACCATCTATATCAAGCTTGAAAGAGATTTTGGTTTCCTGAGTATCCCTAATAATTTCAGCTGTTCTCATTTAGCCAGTTTTTAATGGTTTGAATTAATGTAATCATTTGATCCTTCGTCCCTATACTGATTCTTATTTTAGACTCGGTCAAACGATGATTGGGAAAATATCTGACAAATATGTTTTGGCCCTCAAGGTATTCAAACAAAGACTTAGCAACTTCCTTCCCAACTTTACCGCCCTTAGTAACAGGCTCTGTAAAAATAAAATTTGCCTGACTCTCCACAGTTCGCCACCCAAGAGATGTAAAGAAAGTATGGGCTTTTTGCCTTTCATTGAGAATTTTGGCCTTACAATCTTCAAAATAACTCTTATCTGACAGAGCAGCATGTGCTGCTGCTTGCGACATCCTGTCTAGGTTATATACCTCTCTGACATTGTCTAGAACCTCAATGATTTGCGGAGAAGAAACTGCATACCCAACTCTAGACCCAGCCAAGGAATAAGACTTAGAAAAAGTGCGCGTAACAATAAGATTGTCCGCTTCGAAAAGGAGAGGGATCGATGTATCTTCAGCAAAATCGGCATATGCTTCGTCCACGACAAGTATTGCTTCAAGATCATTAAGAATTTTTGCTATTTCAGCTTGAGGAAATGACAAACCACTGGGTGCATGTGGATTGGTTAAAAAAAACAAATTTATACCGCTCGAGATAATTTTTTCCAAAGGAAGATCAAATTGATCATCGCTAAACTCAATGAGAGCCAGACTGGATCTTTGAAGGGAAGTCAATGTGGGATACAGAGAATAACTTGGATTCAACATTCCAACCGAGCGTTTGGAATCTGAAAATGCACGAACACATAAATTAAGTAAATCATCAGAACCATTTCCTATAATTACTTGGCTTTGTTCCAGTTGATGCTTTTCCGCAATGAGTTTTCGAAGATTGGAAGATGTGGGTTCTGGATAGTAATGCAGTCTTTTAGTCTCCTCTAGAACGGCATTTGCAACCAAAGGACTGGGAGGGTAGGGATTTTCATTAGTATTCAGTTTAACCAAGTTCCCTTCACTTTTAGGCTGAAAACCGGGAGTGTAACTCTTTCTTGAAAGAATTTCAGGAGGAACAAACCTCTTCAACCAGTCATCCATTTGGTTTAATCCTGCCTTAACCGGATGGAAATTGAATTCCCATGACCATCCAGCTTTTCCATGTCCGAAAAGAGTAGGGCTGATCTGGATGCCTTTTGAAGACTAGCTTCATCATATTGTATGATACTCGTACGGCGGAAAAAATCTTCTATTCTCAGACCGGAAGAAAAGCGAGAAGAACGACCGGTAGGTAACACATGACTTGGGCCTGCGACAAAATCACCAAGAGCGGTAGCACTGTAATGACCCAATAGAAGAGCTCCGGCTGTACTGATTTCTTTCTGTAAATAAGCCAGGCTGTCATCCTTTACCTGAAGTTCCAAATGTTCAGGTGCGATAAAATTAGCAACCCTTGTAACATCTTCAAGATCTTCAGATTGAATAGCTAAAAAACCCTTCTGAAAAATATTTAGAATAGATTCGCTGTGAGAAAGTTTGGGTATTTGATCCTTTATTTCGTTAACTATATTTTCAAAATTAACTTCTTTAGTGAAAATTAAATAAATTTTTTCCTTACCAGATCCATGTTCTGCTTGGGCAATCAGAGCGGCGGCTATATGAGATGGGTCAGCAGTTTCATCAGCGATAACCATAACCTCACTTGGTCCGGGCAGTAGATCTACACCAGCTGTACCGAAAACTTGTTTCTTCGCTTCATTGACAAAGGCATTTCCCGGACCAAAGATTTTATCTACTGATGGAATTGATTCTGTTCCGTATCCGAGTGCTCCTATCGCTTGCGCACCACCTACCTTATATACTTCGTCTACATTAAGGATACCTAAAGCTGCAAGCAATTCCGGGGAAATTGTTCCGTCAGGGTTCGGGGGTGTCGTCACAGCTATATGATTAACTCCTGCAACTTTAGCCAAGGTTGCTGTCATAATAACCGTTGATACTAGCGGTACATTACCGCCCGGCACATAAAGACCTACACGGTTAATAGGATAATAGTTCTCTCCAATAGTGGCTCCATGTGAATTCTTGCTTTGCCAATTCCGGGGAAGATTTTGCTGATGAAAAAGAGTTACATTTTCGATCGCGTCTTCGATCGCAGCTTGATGATCAGAAGACAGTGAAAAGGATGCCTCCTCAATCTGATGAAACGGCACACGAAGCTCAGATTTATTTAAATTTGCTTTGTCATAGAGCGAAGTTCTTTCAACCAATGCCTGATCTCCATGAGTTTTCACATCCTGTAAAATCTCAGAGACTGTAGACGCTATACTTGCATCTACATTTGTGGAAGTGGCAAACTCCTCAATCTCTTCTAGCAGACTGGGTGTGAAAATTTTGTATTCCAAGTCTAATTTCACAAGAAGTGACTACTCCCATTCAATTGTACTTGGTGGCTTAGAGCTAATATCGTAAACAACACGATTGGCTCCTTTAACCTCGTTAATTATGCGATTGGAAACTTTTCGAAGAAATTTATCTGGTAACTGTGCCCAATCTGCTGTCATCGCATCCGAACTTGTTACTGCTCGCATGCAAATTACATTTTCATAGGTTCTTTCATCCCCCATAACTCCTACACTACGGACGGGCAAGAATACGCAGAATGCCTGCCACAATTTATGATAAAGTTTATGCTTAAATAGCTCTTCAATGAAAATATGATCCGCTTCCCTTAAAACTTTAAGCTTTGTTTGGGATAAGTCTCCAACGACCCTAACTCCTAACCCTGGACCAGGAAATGGATGCCTCATAAGCACAGATTCAGGGAGACCCAATTCTCGACCCAAATTTCTTACCTCGTCCTTGAAAAGTTCCCTTAAGGGTTCCAGAAGCTTTAATTTCATTCTCTTTGGCAAGCCTCCAACATTATGATGGCTTTTAATAAGAGCCGCCGGGTTACCCCCCACAGGAACACTCTCAATAACATCAGGATACAGGGTACCTTGAGCTAAAAAGTCTATTTTTCCCAATTTGGAAACTTCTTGGTCAAACACTTCTATAAATGTTTTTCCAATGATTTTTCTTTTTTTCTCAGGGTCTTTTACGCCTTTAAGTTTCCTTAAAAATAGAGATCCTGCTTTTGCGACGCGGAGTTTTCCTGGAATATGATTCTTAAAGAGCGTTTTTACTTGCTCTCTTTCATGAAGCCGAAGAAGACCGTTGTCTACAAATATACATGTGAGTTGATCTCCTATTGCTTGATGAATAAGTGCGGCAGCAACTGAAGAATCGACACCACCACTTAAACCCAGAATTACCCTTTCCTTACCCACGACTTTACGGATTTGATCTATAGACGCCTTTAGAAAGTCTCCCATATCCCAGTCACCCTTGCATCCACAAGCTTTGGTAAGAAAATTCTTTATAACAATATTTCCCTTTTCTGAATGTTCGACCTCCGGATGAAACTGTAGTCCAAAGAATTTTCTTTTCGAATCCTCAATTGCGGCATAAGAAGAATTTTCTGTTTTGGCTAAAACGCGAAAACCTTTTGGGAGTTTTGCCAGGGAATCACCATGAGAATTCCATACAGAGAGCTTAGTTGGTAGGCCGCTAAATAAAGTTCCTTTTCTTTCGATTGTTAAAGTGCCTCTTCC
This sequence comes from Opitutia bacterium, assembly GCA_002713685.1. GTDB lineage: Bacteria > Verrucomicrobiota > Verrucomicrobiia > Opitutales > Seribacteraceae > Seribacter. The sequence continues at coordinate 7,393 of PATX01000038.1, forward strand.
ATACTCCCTTCGATCACTTGACTTAACTTCTCCGCCAAGCATTTTACCCATTAATTGTAAACCATAGCAAATTCCGAGAATGGGCACACCTAGTTTGAATATACCAGGGTTAGGTTTTGGTGAATCTTTTGCAAATACACTAGCAGGACCCCCAGAAAGCACTATTCCGACTGGACTTTGCTTCCGAATGTCGGAGAGTTTTGAATTATATGGAAGAACCGAAGAGAATACATTGGCTTCTCTTATCCTTCTTGCGATGACTTGGGTGTATTGGGAACCAAAATCAAGAACAACTATTGTTTGTGGCATAATGCTAAAATAAATACTCTAAGTTAAATAAAGAAACACAAACCAACAACAAACAATCCACAAGGAAAAGAATTACAAAGACAGAAATAATTCTGCCTTTTATCTGAGTAGTGAAATTTATTTAGATTCTTCCGAATCCTTTTTTTCTACTTTACTGTCTTCGCCAGATTCTTCTACTTCGGGTTGTTCGTTAACCTCATCAGTTGCACTGTCTTCTCCGGCATCAGAAGAAGATTCCTGCTCAGCGGTTTCCTCATCTTGAACATCTTCTGTGCCTGACTCTGCATCAGGTTCTGCTCCTTCAGTCGCTTCTGGCACAGGAGTCTCCTTTTCTTCTGTTACTTCCTTTGATTCATCTTTGGAAGGAGCAGACTTTTTGGAAGATTTCTTGGCCTTCTTTTTATTCTTTTTAGAAGCAGTTTCTTCCACAAATTCGATTAACGCCATTTCAGACGCATCACCTAAACGGGGCAAAGCTAATTTATAAATTCGAGTATAGCCACCTTCTCGAGCGGCGAATTGCTCGACTAACTCATCAAATAACTTCTTGGTAGCAGTTTTACTGCGTAATCTAGAAATTGCTAACCGGCGATAGTGAATCTTCTTGGCTGTATCTTGTGCGAGATGAGCTTTCTTGGCTAAGGTTATGATCTTTTCGATGGTTGGACGCAAAGCCCGCGCTCGGGCAAGGGTTGTCTTGATCCTACCATTTTCGATAAGGGAGCAACACAAATTAGCCAACATAGATGTACGATGGGCTGTCTTTACTCCGAGTTGGTGATTATGTTTACGATGTCTCATCTTCGTGGATTAAAACTAGTTTGCAGCAGTCTCGAGCAGACGACTTTCAAATTTCATTCCCAGTGAAAGTCCAAGCTGTTCTAATTTTGCTTTAATTTCATTTAAAGATTTTTTACCAAAATTACGATATTTCAACATTTCAGGTTCACTCTTCGTTGCCAATTCTCCAACAGTTGTAATGTTGGCATTATTAAGACAGTTAGCTGCACGAACCGAAAGTTCGATTTCATTTACACTCATACTAAGAAGATTGCGTAAACGATTTTGCTCCTCACTAACCTCCTTGGTATGACTCTCAAATTCAATTTGTTCTTCACTGATTTGATCAAACACATCGAGGTGATGTCTAAGAATAGCTGCTGATTGCTTTAGGGCATCGTCGGGAGTAATTCTTCCATCGGTAGTGACTTCAAGAAGTAATTTATCGTAATCTGTCATCTGCCCAACACGAGTATTTTGTACCTCGTACTTAACCAATTTAACTGGGCTGTAAAGGGCATCGACATTGATCATCCCGATAGGTTGTTCATCACTTTTACTATCCTCACCGAGGCAAAACCCTCGACCAACCGTGACAATCAACTCACCAGTCACCTGGAGTTTCCGGTCAGTGGTCAAAATAATTTGTTCAGGATTGATGATTTCAATACCTTCGGCAGGTGAAATATCGCCTGCGGTCACTTCACCTTCTTTTTCTACATCTATTGAAAGAGATATAGGATCGGCTTTGTGGCTAATTACTAAAACTTTTTTTAGGTTTAGAACGATATCGGTAACATCTTCTACAACACCATCAATACTTTGGAATTCATGCTGTACACCGTCAAGTTTGAGCGACGAAATCGCAGCTCCCTCAATGGAACTCAGGAGAACACGACGAAATGCATTACCGATGGTGTGACCATATCCGGATTCGAAGGGATCAGCGATAAATTTAGCGTAAGTATCCGTAGAAGTATCTTCTTCTTTTACGAGACGGTTGGGTAATTCAAACTTTCCTAATCTAGTTGCCATGATGATTTATTAGTTGGTTGGTAAATGTTTAACGGCTGTAAAATTCAACCACAAGTTGCACATTGATGCTTTGCTCAAGTTCATCATTTTGAGGAAATCTTGAAACAGTTCCTTGCAATGAATCAGCATTTACATCAACCCAAGGTGGGGAAGGGTGGTATTGGGTTCCCTCAAGATTTCGTGTTGCAAGTTGACGCGAAGAGGTCTTTTCACGAACGCCAATTTCATCGCCAACAGAAACTGCAAAACTAGGAATATCAACCTTTTTCCCATTAACTAAAATGTGTCCATGATTGACATACTGACGAGCGGCTTTACGAGTTTTAGCAAAACCAAGACGATAGACTACATTGTCAAGTCTTGTTTCAAGAAGGGTCAGAAAATTTTCTCCAGTAACACCTTGTTTTCTTTTGGCCTTTTCGAAAAGATTACGAAATTGCTTTTCAGTTAGACAGTACAACATCCTGAGCTTTTGCTTCTCTAGTAAGCCCAGACCATAGTCGCTAACTTTACGACGGAATGTTGGACCATGTTGCCCAGGAGGATATGTTCTTCTTTCAAAAGCCTTATTGGCAGGAAAGATCGCCATACCAAATCGGCGATTAATACGTGTTGTTGGACCTGTGTATCTGGACATAATATAAAAGTGGTTACAAATTAGTGATCTTAGACTCTCCTGCGTTTAGGTGGGCGACAGCCATTATGGGGAACAGGAGTAACATCTATTATAGTCGAAACTGTGAACCCTAAACTTTGCAGAGCACGAATCGCAGAATCTCTCCCCATACCTGGTCCTTTAACCTTAACAACGACTTCTTTCATTCCATGTGACATGGCAACCTTACCAGCATCCTGAGTAACAACTTGTGCAGCATAAGCGGTGGATTTTCTAGAACCACGGAAATTGCACTTACCTGAACTTGACCAAGATATTACATTTCCCTTCATATCAGAAAAAGAAACTTTTGTGTTGTTGAAAGTGGCAACTATGAAACAAATTCCAGTCGAAATATTTTTACTACCCTTCGCTTTTCGGATTTTAACTTGTTCAATATTAGCACCAAGTAGATCAGCAGCTGATTCCTCTTTTTTCTCAGGAGTTTTGTCTGCGGATGCCGATGTTTCTGGGGTTTCATCCTCTTTTGTTTCAACAGCAGTACTTTCTGCAGATGCCTTAGGTTCTTTTACTTTTTCTTCCACGTCCTTGGAGTTATCTTCACTCATAATTTAAATTAACTTTTTCTGACTACGCCTACAGTCTTTCTGCCGCCTTTACGGGTGCGGGCATTTGTTATAGTTCGTTGACCTCTTACCGGGAGTCCCCGTTGATGCCTTAAACCACGATAGCAACGAATACTTTGGAGTCTTTTTAGATTGTTGGTGATCGCTCTTCTTAAATCACCTTCTACCATGATCTTATTATCAATAATGTAATTACTGATTAAGCTTAATTCCTGTTCCGTGAGATCTTGTGTTCTGCGATCTGGATCGATTTCAACGGCATCTAAAATTTGCTTAGCACGGGTGGGGCCCACTCCGTAGATGTAACGAAGTGAATATTCAACTTTTTTTCGATTCGGTATGTCTACACCTAATAATCTTGCCATAATAATAATTCTCCTAGTTTAAAACGAAATTTTTGATTACCAGACTTATGAAACCCAAAGCAAACAAAGCACCTGCAATAAGTAACAAGGGTCTCCACTGTGCTTCAAAATCCTTTAATTCTAATGATTCGATTCCTTGCCCTGAGTTAGTGGACCTGCCTTTAATGCGACCTTTACGAAGAAAGCCATCGTAATGTCTTTGTAGCAAAAAGGTTTCGACTTGCCTCATTGTATCCAATACCACCCCAACAATAATTAACATTCCTGTACCTCCAAAAAAGGTAGCAACATTGTATGACACATTAGCAGTCTTAAAAATAAAATCAGGAAATACAGCGATAATTGTTAAGAAAATTGCCCCTGCTAGGGTCAGTCTTGTCATAACAAAGTCAAGAAACTTAGCTGTATGCTCTCCGGGTCTTACTCCAGGAACATATCCACCATTTTTCTTCAAATCATCTGCAATTTGCACAGGCTTAAACATTATTGAAACCCAGAAGTAACTAAAAACCAAAATTAGACCCCCATATACCAAATAGTATACCCAACCTCTGCTAGCAAAAACATTTGCTAAATCGATTGCCCAGTCTTGCTCAAAGGCTGCTCCAAATGTTCTAAGTAACTGTGCAGGAAACATAAGAATGGCACTTGCAAAAATGACAGGCATAACACCTGCATAATTTACCTTTAGTGGGAGAAATGAACTTTGACCGCCAAATACTTTTCGACCAACCATTCTTTTAGCATATTGAACAGGAATCTTTCTTTGAGCCTGAGTTACTGCAATAATGCCCGCAACTACGATCAGAAATAAACCAACCATCAATAGACCCTTAAGAATTACCAGATTATCACCATCTGGGGCCAAAAAGATTAGTGCATAGGCATCGGATAAAGCCTTAGGTAAATCAGCTAGGATTCCAACGGTAATTAGGAGTGAGATTCCGTTGCCAATTCCTCTTTGTGTAATTTGCTCACCAAGCCACATAAGTATCAAGGAGCCGGTCGTCAAAAATATGATTGTATTAAATAAAAAAAGTGTTGGAGAAGTGGCGATTACGATTGCTCCAAGGGGACTACCATCCAAACCAATTTCAGCAGGATTAAATCCTTGGATAAGACTACCCGGGCTGTCACGAAGAGCAACAGCTAATAGCCCTCCCTGAACTAGACATATAAATATTGTAAGGTAGCGAGTGTACTGAGAAATTTTTTGCCTTCCAGGTTCTCCTTCCTGCTGCAGCCTAGCAAGGGTCGGGAAAACTGCTCCCATGAGTTGCATAATAATGGATGCACTGATGTAAGGCATAATACCCAACGCAAATAAAGCTCCATTAAGCAGTGCACCACCAGTAAACATATTATAGAAACCTAATATGTCATTTCCTTCAGACTCACTGCGAGTGGATTCCCTAAGTTCAAAAAATTCCTTAATGGGGGCCGGATCAACTCCAGGCAAAGGAATATTTGCTCCCACTCTCGCAATGAAAAGCAACGCAAGCGTAAAGAAAATCTTTTGCCTGAGTTCAGGTATCTTTAGGGAGTTGGTAAAGGCTGATAACATTTGACCGATTAAAAGGGGGATAATTTATCCTGAAACTTTTCCTCCTGCAGCTTCAATTTTTTCTTTAGCTGAGTTTGAGATTAAATCGACGTTCACCGTTAGAGGTTTACTAATTTCACCATCACCAAGTAGTTTAATCCTTTTCGAATTTTGACGAACTAACCCAGCAGCTTTGAGCGAATTAGCATCTACTACATCACCGGTAATTTTTTCTAGTTCAGATAAATTGACAACAGAACATGGTTTTCTAAATCTAGCTTGGCTAAAACCCCTTTGTGGCAGCTTACGAAAGAGGGGCATTTGGCCGCCCTCAAAACCCGCACGCAATGAATATCCGGAACGAGCACCTGCCCCTTTGTGACCTCGGCAACATGTTTTACCATGTCCGTTACCTTCTCCGCGTCCAAGGCGTTTCTTTTCACGGTTGGGCCCTTTTGGTAAATTAGATTCTTTCATGATGGTTTAAATAGTTTTTACTCTGATTGGGTTTCAGCTGAAACCTGTACCTTTGGCTGCTCCTGAGTGAAAGTTGGCCCAAAAACAGTTTCACCCCGAATTTCAGAAATCTGGCTTGCTGTTCTTAATTGTAAAAGTCCATCAAGAGTTGCCGAAACGACTGAAAGCTGATTATTGGATCCCAAGGACTTGGAAAGAACATTTTTAACACCAGCAGCTTCAAGTACTGCCCTTACTCCTCCACCAGCAATGATACCTGTACCCTGCCTTGCCGGTCTTAACATAACCTTTCCACCATCGTGGGTTCCCAGAACTGGATGGGGGAGAGTGTCTCCTGATATAGAAACATGACACATTGCTTTCTTTGCCTGATCCGTGCCCTTACGGATAGCATCAGGTACCATTTGTGCCTTACCATAACCGAAACCAACATTTCCTGCTTGATCTCCAACGACGACGAGAGCGGCAAAGCTGAATCTTCTTCCGCCCTTTACCACTTTTGCACATCTGTTTATGTGAACTACTTTCTCAAAAAGCTCTGGCTCATTATCATCTTTTGCCTCTTTAGCTGATTTATGTTGGCGCTTTTTCATATTTAAAATTTGATATTTTTGGAACGAAGTGAGTCGGCGAAAGCTTTGATTGAACCATGGTATTTGCGCCCTGCACGATCAAAGACAATAGTGTTTACACCATTCTTTGTAAGTACATCACCGAAAGCATCACCGAGCTTCGTCGCGCCTTCAACATTAGGTAAAACAGTCTTAAAATCTGAATTGTTTGTTGATATGGCTGATAAGGTATGCCCGTTTATATCGTCAATACACTGTGCATGAATATTCTTGTTAGTAAAACGTACCGTAACCCTGGGTCTGTCTTTTGTGCCGTTTACTTTTTTTCGAATTCTCCACCTGCGCTTTTGTGAAAGTTCTCTTTTTTTTGCCAATTTCATTTTTTAGAATTTGTTATGCGGACTTTTTACCTTCTTTCCTACGGACATATTCTCCTACAATGCGAACTCCCTTACCCTTGTAAGGCTCAGCTGGATAGTAATGCTTTATCTCTGCAGCAAGTTGGCCAACTTTCTGTTTGTCTGGTCCTTCTACATGAATTTTAACATTATCGGAAACTGCTACAGAAACACCGTCGGGAATTGGATGCTCAATTGGATGAGAATATCCGAGTTCTAGATCGATCAATTGTCCCTTTACGGTTGCCCTAAAACCTACTCCTTCAATCAGTAGATCCTTATAGAAATTTTGTGTTACACCTTGCACCATGTTGGCTATCAGCGAGCGAGTGGTTCCATAGATTGCCTTCGCATCACGACTATTCACTATTTGTGAGACAGAAACAATTTTCTCTTCAACATTAACACTAACTAGTGAAGAAACTCTTTGAGTTAGTTCACCCTTGGGTCCCTTCACAGAAACCATGTTATTCTCTACAGTGACAGTGACACCAGTGGGTATCTCGACGGGTAATTTTCCGATTCTACTCATTTTTAAAATTCCTACCAAACGCTACAGAGTAATTCTCCGCCCAATTTATTTTTGCGAGCGGATTTGTCGTCCATAATACCTTGAGGTGTACTTAAAATGGAAATTCCTAGCCCGCCAAGTGTTCTAGGTATTTCACGGTATCCGCAATATGATCTACGGCCGGGTTTACTTAACCGAGAAAGTCCTCGAATAGCGTGTTCTCCATTAACATATTTAAGCTCAACTTCCAAATGCTTGATTCCTGAATCTGATTTAGTTTCGGAAACTTTCTCTACAAATCCTCGATCCCTTAGAATGGTTGCAATACCTGCTCTAAGATTTGAATGAGGATACTGACAGGATGCTTTTCCTGCACTACCAGCATTTCGGATTACCGTTATAAAATCACCTATTGTATCATGTAAAGCCATGGTATTATAAATTTGTGGTTTCTACCAAGAGGACTTAATTATCCCTGGCATCTTGCCTTGTAATGCAAGCTCCCTAAAGCTAATTCTAGAAAGCCCGAATTTGCGGATTGTTGCACGAGGGCGTCCAGTCAATGAACACCTTTTTACCAGACGAACAGGCGAAGAGTTTTTGGGAAGCTTATCAAGCTTTGCCTGTGCATTGTAAAAATCCTCTTCACTTGTATTAGGATCTGTTAAAATCTTTTTTAATTCTGCTCTTTTAGAAGCAAAACGAGCGACAAGTCGTTCTCTTTTCTTATTTCTGTAAACTACTGATTTTTTTGCCATGACAAATTTTGGTTAAGCTGCAGCGGCCTGTTCACTTGAATGCTTTCGGAAGGGCACTCCAAGTAATTTAAGAAGTTCAACACCCTCTTCATCAGAATTAGCCGAAGTTACAATCGAAATATCCATACCCGTGTTGACTCTTTGTCGCTCAACATTGATTTCAGGAAAAATACTATGATCAATAATTCCTAAGGTGTAGTTTCCTTGTCCATCTAATTTAGTAGGAACTCCTCTAAAGTCACGTATGTTGGGCAGTGCGATTGCGATAAGACGAAGAAGGAACTCCCACATGTGATTGCCTCGGAGTGTTACCTTAATGCCCACCGGCATACCTTGCCTTAATTTAAAGTTAGAAACACTCATTTTGGCCTTTACGACTACTGGTGCCTGACCGGCAAGAGAAGCTATATCTTTACGGAGCTCTTCTACACCGTTTTTGTCCATTTCATCTCCAAAGGAACTATTAATTACTACTTTTTCGATCTTAGGAACTTGATGGATATTATCATATCCTAAACTTTTTCGCAAAGCTGGCACCACTTCGTTTAAGTAGATGTTTTTTAATACTGGTATGCTCATTGTGGTAGCTAGTCTTTAGACTTTTTTAACATTGGAATAATGGATGGAGGCTTCTCTTTCAACAATCGCACCTTGGGGGTTGTCTTGAGTCTTACGCTCGTGTTTTTTTGTCATTTGAATACCTTCAACCAGAACTCGGTTTTTATCTCGAAGAACTTGTAAAATCTTGCCTTTACTACCTTTATCATCGCCTGCGATGACAACTACTTCGTCTCCTTTTCTTAATTTAGTAGCCATGTTATAAAACCTCGGGTGCTAGTGAAATTATTTTCATATATTTTTGGCGAAGCTCTCGGGCAACAGGACCAAAAATGCGTGTGCCTTTGGGGGTACCATCATTATTTACGATGACAACTGCATTCTCATCAAAGCGAAGATAACTTCCGTCAACTCGTCGTAGAGCTGATTTCGTACGGACAACAACGGCTCTTACAACTGTCCCTTTTTTCACAGAAGCTTCTGTCGTACTCTCTTTAACATGACAAACAATAATGTCTCCAACAGAAGCGGTTTTTTTATTTTGCCCAATCCGCCTTATCATACGAACCTTTTTGGCACCTGTATTATCAGCAACTTCTAATCTACTTAATAATTGTATCATGTTATTTTACGCAGTTGGGGCTTTTTCCAAAACTTCGGTAATTCTCCACCTTTTAAGCTTACTGACAGGTCTTGTTGCCATGATCCTGACTTTGTCACCGACATTAGAATCATTATTTTCATCATGTACATGTACGGTTGTTTTTCGGCGGATCTCTTTTTTGTAAAGGGGGTGTGGGATCTTATATTCGTATACTACTTTTACGGACTTGTCTCCGGTCTTTGATCTAACAAATCCAATGAGTTCTTTACGATTATTCCTGTCTGTATCCTGTGTCATGGAAGTTTATGAGTTGGTTTGGGATGCTTGACTAAGCTGGTTTACCATTGTCAAAATTCTAGCACGTGCACGACGGGTTTGCTTGATAACATGTGGTCGCTCAACTTGCCCGGTCTGCTTACGAACCTGTAATTTTAAAAGTTCATCGCCTAGTTCACGCAATTTCTTGTTTAATTCTGGCAATGATAAATCTTTGATCTCTGACATCTTCATGGTTAAATTAATAAGATGTTTGACGGGTTACGAGACGGCAACGGAATGGAAGCTTCGCGTCGGCTAAACCGAGTGCCTCTCTGGCTAATGTTAGAGAGCACCCTGCAATCTCAAAAAGTACATGACCTGGCTTGATAACAGCTACCCAATGATCCACGGGACCTTTACCCTTACCCTGTCTAGTTTCCGCAGGTTTTTTAGTTACAGGTTTGTGTGGAAAAACTCTGATCCAAACCTTTCCTTTTCTTTTCAAATGACGATTAACAGCTACACGGGCAGCTTCAATTTGGTTAGAGGTCATTCTTCCTCTGGATAAAGATTGAATTCCAAATTCGCCAAAGGAAACCGAATTCCCGCGGGAAGCTACTCCGCGAACACGACCTTTGTGAACTTTTCTAAACTTGGTTCTAGATGGTAGTAATTTAGGCATGGCTGAAATTAGTTAAAAAAGTTTGTCCTCTTCTTTTAGGCAAATCCAGCACTTGATACCAATGATGCCGTAAACTGTATTCGCTTCGACTAAACCGTAATCAATATTTTCACGAAGTGTGTGTAATGGAACGCGACCTTCACGCAGCTGTTCCGTACGAGCGATATCGGCTCCAGCCAATCGGCCTGCACACTGAATACGTATTCCTTCAGCTCCCATTGACATTGTGGTCTGAACGGCTTTCTTCATGGCACGCCTAAATGCAATCCTTCGCTCAAGTTGAAGGGCAACATTTTCTGCAACAAGCGATGCAACAAGATCAGGCTTTTTAATTTCCTGAATCTCTAAGCGTATATCCTTACCCACGGTTTTATTTAAAGAATCCTTCAAAGAATCAAGTTCCTGACCCTTCCGACCAATAACTATACCAGGACGGGCAGTCCAAATTGTTACACGAGTACGAGTAGAAGCCCTCTCAATAACAATTCTTGGTACAGAAGCGTATCGCAACTTTTTCTCAAGAAATCCACGGATCATGTTATCTTCTGCCATGAACTTTGAGTAATCATTTTTGTTTGCATACCAGCGTGCACTCCAGTTGCGCCTAACGCCAAGTCTAAAACCGATTGGATTTACTTTTTGTCCCATAATTAAAATTCGTCACTAAGGGTTATGCGCAAATGACTCATGCGCTTTTTGTATGGATGGGCAGAACCACGAGCACAGGGCCTGAAGCGTTTAAGTGCGGGCCCTTCTTCGACTATTGCCTCGCTGATGTAAAGGTCATCAGCATTAAGATTGTTATTGTTCTCTGCGTTTGCCATTGCAGATTGCAATGTCTTCCCAAGAAGTTTGGCTGCTTTCCTTGGAATATACTTAAGAAGAGATGCTGCCTCTCCTGCTTTCCTGCCTGGTAAAAGCCGAGAAACTTCCCTAGCTTTCTTGGGAGAAATTCTCGCGTATTTCGAATAAGCTTTAACTTCCATCGGAATTATTTCTGGGTGTGAGGGTTGTGAGATTTAAACGAACGAGTGGCAGAAAATTCACCAAGTTTGTGGCCGACCATATTCTCTGTCACATAGACCGGTAAAAATCCTTTGCCATTATGAACTGTAAAATTTAGCCCAACAAAATCAGGTGTGATAGTAGATTTTCTCGACCATGTCTTAATTGGCTTGCGATCGCTATTTTCTTGGGCCTTGGTAACTTTTTTCAAGAGGCTTGGCTCAACATAAAAACCTTTTTTAATGGATCTTGTCATATCAGAAGTTATTTAATGCGACGCCCATTTCTTCGAACGAGAATCTGAGAATTAGATGGTTTGGATTTTTTACGCGTTGGAAATCCTTTTGATAGTTGACCCCATGGAGAGGAGGGATGGCCACCACCAGAAGTTCTTCCTTCACCACCACCCATTGGGTGATCTACGGGATTCATGGCTACACCGCGAACTCTTGGCCTTTTACCAAGCCAGCGACTCCTGCCGGCCTTACCAATAGTAGCTTTTTGGTGGCTACCATTTCCCACTGCACCGATTGTCGCAAGGCATCTGGACTTGACTAGTCTGATTTCTCCACTCGGCAATTTGAGTGAAGCTTCATCTCCATCAACTGAAACTAAACGGACGCTAGAACCTGCAGTTCTTGCTATTTTAGCACCTGCTCCGGGAAGCATTTCAACACAATGAACTTTAGTACCTAATGGAAGGTAAAGTAATGGCATTGCATTACCTGTGTTAAAATCGATCTTATTTTCAGAACTTTGTAGAACATCACCTTCCTGTACGCCATCAGGACATATAATATAGGTTTTCTCTCCGTCATCGTACTCCAGTAAGGCAATATGAGAGGTACGATTTGGATCATATTCAACGGCAATTACCTTCGCATTTTCGTCAAATCTATTTCTGCGGAAATCAATTGTTCTGTATAAGCGTTTATGTCCGCCACCTCTTCGTCGAGATGTTATGCGACCATAAGTATTACGACCTTTTTTTCGATGGTGACCTTTGGTTAAGGCTTTTTCAGGACGTTTTTTTGAAACTTCTACTTTATTCTTAAGATAAAATCTTCCCGAAGGTGTAACTGGCTTTTGTTGTAGTACTGGCATAACTGTTGCTCCTTACGCGAGGTCGATTGCATCACCAGCTTTCAACTTGACGATAGCTTTTTTCACATGTTTTGTGTGACCAAGTTTGTTCTTTCGCATACGATCTCGCTTGCTTTTAGGTTTTACCAAGAGAGTATTCACATTAAGGACCGATACACCAAATGCTGCCTCGACCGCGTCTTTAACATTGCGTTTTGTTGCACTTGGATTAACTGAAAAAACATACTGGTTATAGTTGGATGAAAGTGTGGTTGCTTTTTCTGTAAGCAACGCTTCTTTTAAAACTGTTACTGACTCTTTCATTATGAATTACCTAGTTTTTCTAATAAGGAATCTATCCCTTTGACACTGAAAATAATTTTGTCTGCTTGGACAATATCTACAGGTCCAAGATCAGGTGCTGCACTCAATCGAGCATATGAAAGATTTCTGCCTGCTAAAGATGTATTATCGTTATGCTCGTCCGATACCAAAAGTACTTTTTTGGAGTCTGGTACGATCTTAGACAAAATACCATTAAGGAGTTTAGTTTTTGGTGAATCGATAGAAAAGTCTTCAATTACTATTAGATTCTTTGAATCCGCTTGGTCAATTAATGCACGCTTGAAAGCAAGCTTCTTAACTTTCTTGTTGAGTTTTTGAGAGTACGATCGTGGCTTTGGTCCAAAAACAATACCACCACCCCTACGCTGTGGTGCTCTTTTATCGCCGGCTCTTCCGACACCTAAGCCTTTTTGACGATATATTTTCTTACCGGAACCGGCTACTTCTGAACGTAATTTGGTAGAAGCATTACCTTGTCTTTTATTGGCACGTACGGCGAGTATGACTTGGCGTAATGCATCATTGCCCTTGTCTTCCTCGAGTACGGGAAAATTGGCTACCTCATGATCACCAGCTTCGGTCCCGTCAGATTTAAACAATTTAAGTTTCATTATTCTTAATTAGAGACTTTGGATTTTTTTGCCACACGGACAGTGAGAATAGTTCCCTTAGAGCCTGGAACACTACCTTTGATAAGCAGCAAGTTTTTTTCGGGAAGAATTTTAACTAATTGTAGGTTCTGGGTTGTACGTCTAGCTGTACCAGTATGACCAGGCATCTTTTTGTTCTTGAAAACACGACCAGGCCATTGACATAAACCGTATGAACCACCTCTACGATGAAACATTGAACCATGAGAAGCAGGACCGCCACCAAAATTCCATCTTTTTACAACACCCTGAAAGCCCTTTCCTCTAGTAGTAGAAATGACATCAACAACCTTTACATCAGAAAAATTCTCAACGGTCAGGGAAGAACCTGGCTCAAAACTATGATCCCCGTTTAGTCGAATCTCTTGAGATAAATGCTGAGGCTCAACATTTACCTTATTAGCTTTTCCCACTTGGCACTTATTGGGTTTGTTTGGTGCCTTCCCCTTTGGATTGAAACCAATTTGAATGGCTTCATAGCCATCCTTATCATGGGATTTTACTTGAAGTATTGGACAAGGACCAGCCTCAACAATGGTAACTGGTACAAGATTGTTATCCTCGTCATATACTTGGCTCATGCCAAGCTTTTTTCCTATTAATTCTAAGTTCATTCTTTAATTGGCAGGTGACATTATGTCTTTTACTAACCTGCGTTAAAGGGGTTATATATTTAAACGTTAATGTTAATCTCTACACCTGCAGGTAAATTTAATTTTTTTAGCTCATCAACAGTCTGTACCGTTGGTTCAATTATATCAATTAAGCGTTTGTGAGTACGTAACTCGAACTGGTCCATTGACTTTTTGTCGACATGTGGGGAACGATTTACAGTATAGCGTTCGATCCTAGTCGGCATTGGAATAGGACCCGCCACTCGTGCACCAGTCCTTTTCGCTGTGTCTACAATATCAGAGGCAGACTGGTCGATTACACGATAATCGAAGCCGCGAAGTTTTATGCGTATGCGTTGTCCGTTCATCGTATATTTATGTTCTTACAGGTTCACGAGCATTCGAATCAACAATGCCCTGAACCAAGTTTTGAGGTACTTGTTCAAAATGAGATGGTGTCATAGAATAATCTGCACGACCAGAGGAGAGTGATCTCATGTCTGTTGAATATCCAAACATATTTTCAAGTGGTACAAAGGCATCAATGACGCATACATTACCACGAGTTTCCATGCCCTGAATTTGACCACGACGCCTATTCAAATCACCCATAAGTTCACCTTGGTACTCATCAGGTGTTGATACTTCTACTTTCATTATTGGCTCAAGTAAAATTGGATTGGCTTTCTGCATGGCATCTTTGAATGCAAAAATACCTGCCATTTTGAAAGCCATCTCAGATGAGTCCACATCATGAAAAGAACCGTCGTAAAGCGTAACTTTAAAATCGATAACCTGGAATCCTGCAATGACTCCCCCAAGGGCTGCTTCCTTAATTCCTTGAATTGTCGGCTTAATAAACTCCTTCGGTATGGAACCACCAACAATTTCATTAACAACATCAATCCCTTTACCCTTTTCCTGAGGTTCGAGTCTAATCAAAGCATGACCATATTGACCGCGTCCGCCAGACTGACGAATAAACTTACCTTCGCCATCGGATTTGTCGAGTATGGTTTCGCGGTAAGCGATTTGTGGCTTACCTGCATTTGCTTCCACTTTGAATTCTCTAAACAGTCTGTCACGGATGATATCCAAATGAAGCTCGCCCATTCCCGAAATAATAGTTTGGCCAGTTTCTTCGTTTGTAGAAAGGCCAAATGTGGGATCTTCTTCTGCTAATCTTTGTAAACCGATGCCCATTTTTTCTTGATCCGCTTTAGTAGCTGGTTCGATCGACATAGAAATAACTGGTTCAGGGAAACTTGGGGGTTCGAGTCTAAGATCTAAACCTTTGTCGGCAAGTGTGTCACCGGTGACAACATCTTTTACGCCTATGATCGCACAAATGTCACCCGAGTAAGCTGTATCGATGTCTTCCCTTGTATCTGCCTTCATAACCATAAGGCGAGAAATACGTTCTGATCTACGGGTACGCGGATTGTACAAGCTGGCACCTTTCTTGAGGGTGCCTTGATAAACACGATAAAAGACTAACTTACCAACATATGGATCAGTCATAAGCTTGAATGCCAAGCCAGCAACTTTAGCGGAATCATCGGGAGATACCTGGACTTCGTTTTCATCCGAATCTTCCCCTTTCATTGGTGGCAAATCTAAAGGGGAAGGCAGATAATCGACAACTGCATCCATAAGCATTTGAACGCCTTTATTTTTAAAGGCACTGCCTGGAATGACCCCAACAAATTTTAAAGACAAAGTTGCTTTACGAATTCCAAGCTTAATTTCATCAATTGTAAGCTCTTCACCCTCTAAATATTTTGTGGCAATCTCATCATCAAAGTCAGAAATGGCCTCTATCAATGCTTCACGATATTCTTTTGCTTGATCAATATATTCTTCAGGGATGTCAACGGTATCAAACTTAACGCCTGATTCATCAGTTTCGTCGTAGATGTAAGCAACCATCTTTACAAGATCTACAAGTCCATTGAAATTTTCCTCTGCACCAATAGCTAAGAAAAGTGGATGAGCATTGGCACCAAGCTTTTCTTTCATGGTATTGACCGCAGCAAGAAAATCTGAGCCCATCCGATCCATTTTGTTGATGAAACCTAAGCGGGGTACATTATATTTGTCCATCTGCCTCCACACCGTTTCAGATTGCGGCTGTACCCCTTCAACAGATGTAAATACTCCAATGGCACCATCTAAAACACGAAGGGAACGCTCTACCTCTGCTGTAAAGTCAACATGGCCAGGTGTATCAATAATGTTAATACGATGATCTATGCCACTGAAAGGCCCGTCTGAAGTGGTCCAACCACAAGATATAGCAGCAGAAGTGATTGTAATACCACGTTCCCTTTCCTGCTCCATCCAATCCGTAGTTGCATTACCATCGTGGACTTCTCCAATTTTGTGGACTACACCTGAATAAAAGAGGACACGCTCAGTGCAAGTTGTCTTTCCAGCATCAATGTGAGCTGCAATACCAATGTTACGAGTATGCTCAAGAACTGCCGGGCGATCAGCAGAATTGGCAGATGAAAATTGATCGCTGCTCATAGTTACCAGCGAAGATGGGCGAAAGCACGGTTAGCTTGTGCCATTTTATGAGTTTCTTCCCTTTTCTTAACAACGCTACCTGTATTGTTGTAGGCGTCTATTAATTCATTAGCTAGAGCATCGGCAATCGGTGTTCCCTTTCGGGAAGATGCTGCATTTACGACCCAACGAAAAGCAAGGCTTTGTTGACGCTCGAAAGGAACCTCGATCGGTACTTGATAAGTTGCTCCACCAACCCGACGACTTTTAACTTCAATTTTAGGTCGTATGTTTTCTAAAGCACCCAAAACTAGTTCAATGGGATTTCCCTTACCAACTTTCTCAGCCATCTTTTCAATCGATTTGTAAACGATTCTTTGAGCAAGTGATTTCTTGCCACTAAACATGACAGCATTGACAAGAGAACTTATGAGTGGGCTCCCGTGTAAAGGATCGGGCAGTAAAGCCCGCTTGGTTGCTTTTCTTCTACGAGACATTTAGCTTTTAGGTTTTTTGACTCCGTATTTAGAGCGGCTTCTTCTTCTTTTCTCAACACCTTGGCAGTCTAGGGTTCCCCGAACAATGTGATAACGTACTCCGTTAAGATCTTTAACTCGACCGCCGCGCAATAGAACAATGCTGTGCTCCTGCAAACTGTGCCCTTCATCAGGAATGTAAGCAATCACCTCATGACCTGTTGTCAACCGAACCTTTGCTACCTTACGAATAGCGGAGTTTGGTTTTTTAGGCGTACGGGTTGTTACCTGTACACAAACTCCTCGACGGAAAGGACAGGCTTTCAGTGCAGGTGATTTGGTTTTGGCCTTCTGTAAACGACGACCTTTCCTTACTAACTGATTAATTGTTGGCATGAGGTAGGATTTTTGGGGTAAAGCGGTCTGTTATAACTTGTTTTAAAATATCCACAAGAAGAAAATATTAATTTTAAGCAGTTAATGATTCAGAAGCAGATGCTCCAAGGGTATCAATCTTTAAGCGACGCCATTTTGGTAGTCCAGTTCCAGCGGGAATCAAATGGCCCATAATAACATTCTCCTTAAAACCATTCAGATCATCTACTTTTCCAAGAGTTGCTGCGTTTGTCAAAACCCGGGTCGTTTCCTGAAAAGATGCTGCTGAAATGAAACTGTCTGTTTCAAGAGAAGCTTTAGTAAT
>PATX01000039.1 GCA_002713685.1 Opitutia bacterium
ATCTGAAAAAGCAGGGTATTTCCGCCTGATACTAAAAGTCCCAGGTGTGGAAAATATTTAGACTTTTCGAGGTCATGAACATTCCCCATGGTCATAAACGGAGAGAATGCATGCCCTCTGAGATGATTCACTCCATTGACTGGGATACCCCACTGTAAAGAAAGCGTTTTGGCTATGGTTATCCCCACACCCAGGCAACCCGCAAGTCCAGGACCACAAGTTACTGCAACTGACTCTAATCCATTTGGCATAGAAAGTTCTGCCCGTGCAAGATCAAGCAATGGGAAAAAATTCTTTAAATGCTCACCGACTGCCAAATCAGGAACTACCCCCCCATACTCTGCATGTTTGGCAATTTGGGAGTGAATCCACTCTCCTTTGACCTGCCCGTTCGAATGCACAATAGCAATTGCGGACTCATCACATGAACTTTCAATTCCTAAAATCATAATTCCAAAAGTGAAATTTATGGTTTTTGCAAGAGCACCCGCTTAGCCTCCTTAAGTTGCAAATCTTCAATAGGATTAAAACCGAATAGCTCATTAAAATCATATTCTTCTAAAACTTGTTGATTTAGATTTCTTTGGATGCGGAGCTTTGTTTCGTTTTCATCACTACATTCGACAAGAAATTCAGGATCAATTCCCTGCTCATGAATAGTAGACCCGTCTGGTAAGTAATACATCGCAGTTGTAAGCCTAAGACCACTTTGGTCACTTAACTTAAAAACAGTCTGAACTGAACCCTTGCCATAACTTTTCTCTCCGATCGTTTTAGCACGACCCAAAATGGATAATGCACCCGCAACAATTTCGGAAGCACTTGCACTTGCTTCATTAATCAACACAACCATTGGAACTTTGATCCGGGGAGAGACTGACTTTGTGCGGTAACTACGAAATTCATCCATTTCACGCCCTTTCAACTCAACAACTAACTGTTCATTGGGCAGAAAAAAAGAGGCCACTTCTATCGCAGAGGAGAGCAGACCACCGGAATTATCCCTTAAATCAAAAATCAGGTTTTTCATTCCGAGGTTTTGCATATCCAACAGTGCCTTAGATACCTCTTCCCGTGATCGGGTAGAAAATTGAATCAAATGCAAATAACCCGTTTTATTTTCGTCTACATAATAACGGTCGACGGTTGATATTTGGATTTGGCCTCTTTTAACATTAATCGTCTTTTTTTCTTCACGACGAGAAATCGCTATTTCGACTGAGGTTCCCTCGATTCCTTTAATCTTCGAACTGATATCAGCTAGTTCGAGACCTTTAATAGGCTCATCATTAACGGACAAAATGAAGTCTCCGACCTGTAAACCCGCCGAAGAAGCAGGTCCTTCAGGAAAAACCTTGGAAACCAACACCCCCTGTTCAATCTTTCGAATCATTATTCCGATTCCAAAATATTGTCGGTGAGAATCTTCCTGAAAAACCCTGTATTGTTCAGGGAAGTAATAGGAAGAATGACGATCTAAACTTTTCACCATCCCCATGACTGCATTGTCTGTTAAGTTTTCGTATTTTGACTTATTTAAATCATGATATTGAGCATGTGAAAGTCTTAGCGTTTCTCCGAACCGGAGCCATTGCTTCCAAAAATCGACCTCAAACCAAGCTCTTGCGGATGGATTGTACCAAAAATGTGCAAAAGTAAATCCTGCCATGGATGCAAGCAGTCCAATACCGCAACAGAAGAATAAAGTTTTAATAAGTACCCGCTTGCCTTTCACTATAAAGCCTCTACCCAAAGTAATGACGAAAGCCAATGCCAATCCATAGCCCAAAGACCCAGCAATCATTTTCAAACTCCTTACAAGGAAGAGATTGCATGCCATTTGACGAATATGTGGAGTGGGCACTTTACGATACGGAAATTGGTTATTACACGAGAGAAAAACAACGCGTCGGTAAGAATCAGGATTCCGATTTTTTTACTTCGACAAGTCTACATTCATCCGTGTGGGGAAAACTCTTGATAGAGGCTTCCTGTTCGCTGATTAAGCAAGGCGAGCCAGCAGACTATGTTTTTGTTGAAATCGCAGCAGAACCCGAAAAAAATTCATTGGGTGACCTACCTCATCCTTTTAAGGCAATCCAAACTATTCGACTGGGTGAGCCTCTGAACATTCCTGAAAATTCAATCGTTTTCTCCAATGAATGGCTGGATGCCCAACCCTTCAAAAGATTCCGTTTCGACCCAACAACTAAAAATTGGAACGAAATCGGTGTTACCATGAAAGAAGAAAAATGGACAGAGATTGCCCTCCCCCCTGTTTTACAAGATGAAGATGTCATCTTAACTTTCCCTAATGATCTAAACATAAAATACACCATAGACTGGCCAACCGGTGCCGAAGCGTCTCTTAATAATTTAGTGAAAGAAACTTGGCAGGGACTGTTCATAACTTTCGACTACGGCTTAGATAAAGAGCGGATCTTCGGTGATTTCCCGGATGGAACCGGACGATCCTACTCTAACCACCAAATGGACAATGACATTTTGGAACAACCTGGCTCCAAAGATATAACCTGCCATGTGTGCTGGAATCAACTTCAGGAAAATCTAGCGAACTATAAATTCACAAACATTAATCTCCAAAGCCAGGAATCTTTTTTCATGAAATATGCTTCAAATAAAATCCAGGAAATCATTGAAAATAAAGATACCAAACAAGAAGAAATTGGATCACTCAAAGAACTTATACATCCACTCCATTTAGGCCAAAAGTTTCAAGTTCTCCACGGTTGGAGAAAATAATTGTAAACTGAGCAATACTAAGGGGTAAAATTCCCAAAAGCATTTGGTATTTCGTAGGGACATCCAATCTCAAAAAGCCTACGAACTGCAACTTCATCAAATGCTTCCTTAAAGAGGACGAACTCATCAATTTTCCCCTGCATACTTCTTTTATATTTAACCAGTGAATTTTTGGAAAAGTTACCTAGTAAGCTCGATCCGAAATGCAATGGGACAGAAGTGACAATTTTTTCACGACTAAAAGAACGACCGTTGACATAATGAGTCACCATTTTGGACACCGGATCGAAAGTTGTAGATACATGCATCCACCGACCCAATCTATCTTTGCGAAAAGCGACCGCAGACTCATATCTTATTGGTTTCCCATTTACATTTAATTCGAGAACGAGCTTTCCCATTGGATTTACATACCAAGATACCGCACCATTTGATTTAGAATCAGACGAAATAATCGGCGATGGATGCTGTCCTAAACTATTCAGACTCACCCAGGCACCCAGAGTCAAGGCAGAGTGGTGAGCAGGGAAGTCTAAACGTACCTGAGCATTCTTTCGACTAAAGCCAAGAGCTCCCTTGCCAGGCCAACGACCATCCGTCCACTTACAGCCTACGACTGCTCCATTTGCTTGATTAGAAAGGTCATTTAAGGTTCGAGACCAAGGAGCATGGTTATCGAAAGAATAATAGAGTAATGTGTTATTTGATTGGGCTATCTCTTCACTTAAACTCACCCAGGAAGAATAACGGTTTTGGGATTGCTCCATTGAAATGAATGCAAGGTCTGCGGTCCCCATGAAAGGCTCACTTGGCATTTCTATCCAACTGGGGTGCCCATAAGGATCGATAAACAATGCTTCACCTGAAGAAATTTCATGGGAAAAAGCTTCATCTGTATTGGGTAATCCATCGTAACGAACCCTTCCTTTATAAACAAAAATTTCTGTAGAGCCTCCGTCATGCACATGAAGACCAAACTCGGTTCCCAGATCCACAAGGCGACCGTGGGGTAAATCAACCGAAAAACCCTTGGCAACTGGAGGTACATTAGCTCTCAATTTACCTCTTCGGAGAGATCCTTCATTCGAACCTTTAATCTCAAAGGAAACGGGCCCCTCTAGAATGACCGTGGAACCGCGAATAAACTCAAGCTGAGCAAGTCCACTTTCGACCTCTAACTTACATGAGTGAAGCGTTTGCCCCAAAGCAGGAGGATCTTCTGTGCCCTCACCCCATTGGACACCAACCGTATGGGTTAGAACTGCAAAAACAGACTCTTCTAGTATTGCGGCAGAAGAAGTTTGCTCCAAAGTGGGGACATTGGCTTGTCGCGGCTTTGTGGACTCCGGATTTGAATTCCAGAAATTAAACAATGTGAAACCAATTACAAAAAGAGCTGCAACCGCGAGAGCAGGTCTAAAAAAGTGAATGATATTATTTACAGAAGATGTATCCTGCAAATCTGTTTCATCTGCATCAGTCACTATCTCCTCTGCATAATGAGCAAGACTCGAAGACATATCCATGAACGATACATATTCTTGCCTGGCAACTGGAGATTCCAGTAACCAGCTTTCTAGTTTCTTAATTTTGGCAGGAGGTAGATTTTTTTCTACTAGCCCGTTAAGAAGCTCATGAAGTTCTAAAATCTCTTCGTCCGATAAATTCATCTTGCTTGTTCCGCAGTGAGTTCAAAAGAGACACAATCGAAAAGAACTTTCCGGATACGATTCAAGGCTTTGTAAGCCCCCTGAACCGTCCTTCCACAGGCTTGTGCGGCAGCCGAGACATTTTTACCGGATTCATAGCGAGTTAAAACCATTCTACGATCGCGATCGTTTAATTTCTGCAAGCAGCGGGATAAAGCTTCATGTCGAATATCCAATTGATCTTCCATCTGCGACCTTGTTTGAGATATAACATCCAATACTTCCTGATTAAATACTACCTTGGAAGTAGCGAATTTCTTGCGGGCAGCTCTTACCTTCCAATAGGCAATTTGACAGGCCCAGGAGTAAAAATTAGTACCCAATTCAAAATCCTTAAATTTTTCGCAAACGGTCAGGCTTGTTTCCTGCAATATGTCCTCTGCATCAGATCGAGACGGAACCAGGGTGTGAATGTAAGCAAAAATCCGCCTCTGATACTTCATCATAAGTTGAAGAAGTTCCGTTGAACGATCTGGTTGAGATTCTGACACGCCTTAAGCTGCTTTTTTCGGAGCTGAGGTTCTTATTTTGGAGGTGAATTTTGCATCTTCAAATTTCTCAAACTTATCAAGGCCCCGACGCGAAACCTCACGCAGAGCTTTTTCCAAACTTTTGGAAGAAAGTTTGACCAACTTGGACTTCATCCGACTCCCCTTCTTCCCAACGGGTTCAGTCATTCTGTAGTAAATCGTGCCGCTTGGCCTTTGGCTAAGTCTTGAAGTCAGTAGGACATTTTCTTTTTTTCGGCGTCTCACTCGGCGCAGACTATTATGTTGGTTATGGTCTGTATCTGGGTCCTCCCGATCTAAATCACCCCCTGATTCGGCAAGAACTCGATCGATCGTAATATCGTCCAAATATTTGTTACCGAGATCATTACATGCAAATTCATCATCATAAGTAACTTCCTCAAAAGGATCATTAATAGTCATTACTTTATGTGCTTGCCCGAGAACGCCTTTAAAATCTTTCGAAAACCATTCAACAGCCTTTTCTACGGCTCTTCTTCTGCAATTCCCATACATGGCAACTTTGGCGATAAAGCATCTGTTTGCACCAAGTCGTGCCTCCAGAAGGTATTTGGTTTCATATATTAAGCTGAAATAATCCTCGTAGGGAATCTTCAGGGAAACTTCGTATTTTTGGAAATCATTGACTTTCATCATAGCTTTATCTCCTTTCGGGCGTTTTGGACTGGTTGAACATAGAAACAATGTAAGTTTATAGTTCAAGTCCCCATCATTAGGACATAATTCTATATTTTTTTTCGGAAAGGCTTATATCCCTTGTGCTGTAAAACTATTCTTTAAGTAAAGCCTGAATCTCGGATTTCAAACGTTCTCCCATACCAGATGAAAACCCCACATGAACATGCCTCACCACTCCTTTTGAGTCGATCACCACCGTCTTCGGAATTCCCTGAACTTGATAGTCTCGACCAATTTTTTGATTCTTATCCATGGCAACAGTCAGATCCGTAAGCTTTTTATTTTTAAGAAATTGAGTTATTATTTTTTTGCTCTCACCTTGATTAACAGCCACAAGTATGGCCTCCTTACTCGAAAAGCCTGACATATTCTCCATCAGTTCTGGTAAGGCACGAACACAAGGACCGCACCATGTGGCCCAAAAATCGAGCACAACCACTTTTCCTTTATGTTCGGCTAGATTAAACGGAGTTCCATCAAGCAATTTTGTTCCAACAGGCGGAGCTACCTTGCCCACCATAGGATCGCTGTCTGCCTGAGACCCTTTCGACCCTGCAGATTCGTTTTGTTGGGGAAGTAGTGACATTCGTTCAAACTCATTCAAATCTTCTTCCAAAATATCAACTCGGACAAAAACATTTCTTTCAACTGCCTGCGTTTTAATTTTCGATAAGATAGAAGGTGCTTGCCCTCCTTCTTGTGCCATAGCCAACTGAGCCATACCAAGACCACCCTGAGCAACCGTCCACAAACCGAGTGCTGATTGCGTATCTTTGCAATTCACACAAACCTCAACACCCAAAGACTCCTCGCGAAAACTTACCGAAAGCCCAAATTCACGAATTCCCTTAACTGAATTTGCCAAGCCAGCAAAAAGAGGGTTTTGTTGTTGAGAATTAAACTCAGGCCTTTCCCATACTGCTGGATCCACTTTTATCCCTAAAGTAATTTGGCGATCTTTAGCCATCGCATTGACGCAAGCCAGAGATGAATTTGAATCTATCGCAGACTGAGCAGTATCCATGTTGTCAGGCAGACCAAGTTGAACCTGGGAATAATTTCCGTCTTTGGAAATAGAGATTCTAAAATCCGTATCAGAAAAATCCTGCTCCAAAAGCTCAGAAGGAAGAGTGATAGAGGAAGATTTTTCTTTCTTGGTAATCGATTCCTCTACTTTCTTTCGGAAATCCTCTCCCTTTTCTTCACTAATTTTATCCAAGAGAAATGCGAACATCTTCGTCGCATCAAGGTCACCTTTCACTTTTGCAGAAAAAAAGAAATCCAACTCGGAACCAATTTTGGGGGATCTGCCTTCCTGGGAGGCTTTGCTTATTCCATCCAGCCCCTCGACTGTAATACTAAATTGAGCCAAATCATCGAAATTCAGACCGGTTAAATCTATAATTTCCTGAAGTTCCGGATCCACATTGTCGGGATCTGAAATATCTTTAGCAACTTCCGGATATTTTTCAGACAGCATTTTATAAAATCCGCTCTCTTTGATGGATTCAATCTGAACTTGAAAAAATAATAAAAAGGAAAAAAGAAAATCTGCAGTCATGGTAATATAATTTGAAAAAAAGGAAACTTGAAGAAATCAGGAAAGTTTATACCTGTAAACAT
Organism: Opitutia bacterium; assembly: GCA_002713685.1. Classification (GTDB taxonomy): domain Bacteria; phylum Verrucomicrobiota; class Verrucomicrobiia; order Opitutales; family Seribacteraceae; genus Seribacter. The sequence continues at coordinate 7,304 of PATX01000039.1, forward strand.
TTGTCTCCCTAATTTTGAAACCCAAGGATTGGTAAAGCCTGTTTGCACCTTCTCGGCTGGGCCTGGATGTAAGATCAATTGCTTTCACTCCCCTTTCCCTGGCCTCTTGCAGAGCATGATCCATCAATGCCTTGCCAAGACCTTGCCCCCTTGCCTTCGAATCAACAACCACATCTTCAATCCAAGCCTTTCTTCCGGTCGGAATTTTCATAATTACCAGGCTCAACATACCAGTAATTTCATCTGCTGCATTGGAACATAAGAAAACCAGAGTGCTGTCTGAACTGGTTAATTCCAAAAGTTGGTCCATGCTTAACGAACTGGCTTTTGAGGATAATTGGGGCAGCAATTGATTTATTGACTTAAGGACTGACGGAGTTGCTTCGGTAAGTTCTGAAATTTTAATCATTTTTGGTAATTATGCAGTCCAAGAAAAACATGGCGAGTTGGTATTCCAATTTTATGGATTTTACACTGAACAGGTATCGATGAATCTAAAATTTACTTTAATTTTGTAATATTCCATTGCACTCCTCTGTTTTGAAAACATCTTAATTTCCATGCCCAAGAGTTTCCTACAAATCCTCTTTCAATACTGTGTAGCAATTACTTTTTTTTCGCCACCCGTTCTTCAATCAAAGAACTTTCATCCCCCCGGAGAAAAGGCTAGGTCGACAAATTTCCATGCATTCATTGGGGGTGATATTCAAGTCGCCCCACAAACAAGGCTAGCAAAGAGCACGATGCTCATTCGCAATGGGGTTATTGAAAAAATAGGTCCGAACATTCCTGTTCCATCCTTCTATCGTGAATGGAATTGCTCAGGTAAAACTATTTACCCTGGACTCATTGACCCCTACAATTTGCCAGGAAAGAAGGATGGTCTTCTATCGCTCGGTCACCAGGAAAAAATGGTTGCTCAATCCAATCTGTCTTTCTTTGGATTGCCTGAAAACTCATCTGATAAGCAAATTTCCACTTTTGGCATCCCAGGGGTTCATCCCGAAAAAAGACTCATTGAATCCTACAAACCGCAACCGGATCAATGGATAGAGGCTCGCAAACTTGGTTACACTGCGGTTCATCAAGTGCCACCCGAAGGAATCTTTCGAGGCATGGGCATATGTATACTTATATCATCCAATCCTGATGATCATAGAATTTTAAAAGAACAGACGCCCCAAATCATAGCCTTTGATCCAGTAGGCAGAAAGTCTTCCCCTTCCGTATATCCAAATTCTCTAATGGGAGTTATTTCAGTGATTCGCCAGACTTTCCTGAAGACTGACTATGCCAGAAGGATGCTAGATTTTGAAAAAAGTAATCCTTCTGCCGGGCAACCATTTGTGGTCCACCAGGGAATTCGCAGTCTTCTCTCGGTCATGCATCCGACGAACAAAGTTCAGATGTGGTTTGAGCCCGGCAGCACACTGATGGTCCCAAAAGCGATTGAAATTGCCAAAGAATTTAACCTCAAGGATTCTGTACTTGTATTAACCGCTGACGAATGGAGAAGACCCGACTTAGCTCTTTCCCCCAAGTATGATTACATTCTCCCCCTGCACTTCCCAGCAATCCCCAAATTATCTGATGAAGAAGACTGGGAACAAATCTCATTAGAACAGCTCCGTTCCTGGAATCATGCTCCGGAAATGGCTAAGTTAGTTGCTCGTAAATCTAAATCCCTTTCATTCACCACCTCTGGTTGTTCGAGCGATGAATTTCATAAAAATTTACTCAAGTCGATTTCTCGTGGATTACCCGAACAAGAAGCACTTGCCGCACTGACCATTAACCCAGCAAAAATCTGCGGAATCTCAGCTTTCACGGGAACTTTGGATGCCGGTAAAATGGCTAATTTTTTCATTATCAACGGAGAGTCTTATTTTACTGAAAAACCTCAACTTCATTCCACTTGGATTGCCGGTAAAGCGGAATTATACGATTTGGAACCAAAAGAAGAAGACGCCAATAAAACTTCTGAAAACTCCAATAAAGATAAATTACTGGCGAGCTACCCAAGTGCAAAACGAGGACCAATCGACCAACCTGATTTAGTTCTTTTTGAAAATTTCACCCTTTGGACATGCGAAAAAACAGGAGTGCTCAAGGATCATGATATCCTAGTCAAAAATGGTAAAATTCAAGAGATAGGTAAAAACCTAACCATTCAACCGTCCGCCAATGCACGAATAATAAAAGGAAAAGGAAAGCACCTGACCCCTGGAATTATTGATTGCCACAGTCATGCCATGATCCTTGGTGGGGTAAATGAATCTACTCTCCCGTCTACCGCCATGGTTAGGGTTGAGGATGTTGTTAACTCTGAAAGTATAAATATCGAGAGACAACTCGCCGGAGGAGTAACAGCATGCAACTTACTCCATGGATCAGCCAACCCAATCGGTGGACAAAATGCCGTCATTAAATTGAGATTGGGCGATTCGCCTGAACAACTTCTTTTTAGTCAAGCACCAGAAGGTATTAAGTTTGCACTTGGAGAAAATGTAAAACAATCGAACTGGGGAGATAAATACACAACGCGGTTTCCCCAATCGAGAATGGGGGTAAAAACCTTTTTTGAAAATCGATTCCATGCAGCTCTTGCCTATGAGGAAAAAAAGAACAAAGCCGCCAAGGAAGAAAAGCCCCATCTGCAGGACCTTGAAATGGAAGCCATTCTTGAAATTATTCATGGAAAAAGACTGATTCACTGTCATTCTTACCGACAGGATGAGATTCTAGTCTTCCTGCGCACGATGGAGTCATTTGGAGTCCGCGTCGCCAGTCTGCAACATGTACTTGAAGGCTACAAAGTGGCGGATGAAATTGCGAGGCATGGGGCTGGGGCTTCTACTTTTTCAGACTGGTGGGCTTACAAATTTGAAGTTTACGATGCCATACCCTATGCAGGGGCAATGATGCACCAGCGGGGATGTATTGTCAGTTTCAACTCCGATTCTCCCGATCATGCGAGAAGGCTTAATCTGGAGGCAGCCAAAGCGGTTAAATATGGTAGTCTGTCAGAACAAGAAGCATTCAAATTCATTACTCTCAATCCAGCCATACAACTTGGCATTGATTCCAAAGTTGGATCTCTAAAACCGGGGAAAGATGCAGATTTTGCAATTTGGACGACCCACCCTCTCGACTACCGAGCCGTGTGTGAACAGACTTGGATCGACGGGAAACTATACCATGACCTACAACATACAAGAAAACGAGACAAGGAACGCCAAAAAGAAAGGAACGAATTGCTTAGCCTCGCGAGAGAACAGGTCGACAATCCCGATAAAGAAAAGCCTACAAAATCAGCGATAAGAAAGTTTTTTCAATCATCCCTTGAGGTTACCTGCGATCTGAACACTCACTCTTGCAGATCACATGATTGCCTGAAGAAAGGAGGTAACTAAATTGAAGCTCCCTTGGTTATTATTCCTACTGGTATCGCTTTCTAATTTGGTTCTTGCCCAGGAGTCTTTAGTTTTTCGGGCTAAGAAAATTCAGGCAACTCCTGATTTAGTTTATCAACCAGGAGAAATTCTCGTTCGTGAATCCAAAATAATTCGTATTGGTGAATCGATACCAAAGCCCAAAAATCACAAATTTGTGGATTGGAGTGAATTTGAAATATATCCCGGATTGATTAGCCCCGGCTCATCTTTGGGGTTAGCTGAAATCAATGCGATCAGACCTACTCGCGATGAACGAGAAGTAGGCACGCATACTCCTGAAATTGAAGCATGGACAGCGGTGAATCCCGACTCAGAACTGATCCCGGTTGCGAGGGCTAACGGTATCACTCATTCTCTTATCGTTCCCATGGGCGGAACCATCTCCGGAGTATCCGGATTGATTGCATTGGATGGTTGGGGAATTGAAGAAATGGCCATTGTACAAAAAGTTGCACTTCACATTTGGTGGCCGGGCCAAGGTTTATCGATCCCCAACCACAACTCCGAGGGGAAATCCATTGAAGAACAAAAAAAAGAGCGGATAAAAAACATCGAGGATCTTGATGAGTTTTTCAACCAGGCAGAGGCTTATAAAAGAAGAAGGCTTGCTCCCCCCAAAAGTAAAACCGATTTAAACCCGAGTTGGGAGGCTATGCTCCCTTTTGTATCCCAAAAATTACCTTTAGTCATCCATGCAGATGAAAAAAGACAGATTGTCTCAGCCTTAGATTGGGCGGAAAAAAGGAAATACAAAATTATAATTTCCGGAGGCCGGGACTCGTGGAAAATTGCCGAAAGGGTTGCAACCATGCAAGTGCCAGTCATTTACCGTCATGTATTTAGCGCACCGCCTCAAACTAACTTAGCTCACGATATCCATTTTCGTGCACCTGGAATACTGGCCCGTGCAGGAGTGGAACTTTCCATTGGCCTTAGGCTCGGAGCATGGTCGGCGGCCAATCAGCGCAATCTACCCTACCATGCTGCTCACGCCATCCCCCTTGGTCTTAAAAGGAAAGATGCGTTGGCTGCGGTTACGATTCATCCTGCGAAACTCATGGGGGTGCATAGTCAGCTTGGCACATTGGAAAAAGGAAAGGATGCA
>PATX01000040.1 GCA_002713685.1 Opitutia bacterium
CAAAGGAGGGAGAGAAAATAACCACTTTGGATGACCAGGAGCGTGCCCTGAGCCCAAATATGATGGTGATTGCAGATGCAGAAAAGCCATTGGTTGTTGCCGGAATTATGGGCAGTGTGGACGCCGAAGTCGATGTCAGCACCACCGATATTGTTCTTGAATCAGCATGGTTTCATCCCGGTAGTGTCCGAGCCACCGCCCGGACTCTCGGACTGCATACTGACAGTTCGCAAAGGTTTTCCAGGGATGTCGATCCAGCAGGTGTCGAATTTGCAGCAAGAAGAGCGATTGATCTGATTGCTGAAATTGCGGGAGGATCTGCCAGCAGTGACTTTATATCTGTTGGAGAACCTCCCCGAACCTCACGAATCATTGAAATTGAGACCGCTTATGTTGAAGAACGCTGTGGTTTTGAAGTATCGACAGAAGATCTGACCGCAAGTTGGAAAAGACTCGGTTTTGAGGTTGAAGGCACTGCTCCCATCCGGGTGACCGTTCCCTCTTATCGTTCGGAAGTGGACCGTCCAATTGATTTGGTTGAGGAATTTCTCAGAATCCGGGGAACCTCGGATTTACAGGGATCCAAGTTTTTGAGTCCCAGTCTTATTCGGGATAACGAACCGACCTACGATTTATGCGACCGGGCCGTCGACAACCTTATCGGCCAGGGCTATCAGGAAGCCTGCAATTACAGCCTACGCTCCTCCGATGAACTTACATCCTGGTTCCCAGAAATCAAACAGGAGGATCTGGCTCTGGGGAATCCACTGACCGCTGATCACACCCATATCCGTGCGTCCCTGCTTCCTGGACTGGTCGAAGTGTTGGCTCATAACCAAAAGAATCTGAATGACCTGAATCATCTTTTTGAAATCGGGAGGGTTTTTCAGCCTGGTCCCCGCGGAAACGCAGAATTGATCAGTATCGTGTGGGTGAACACCCAAGCGAATTCCCGGAAAAACTGGAAGGAAGAGGAAAGTTCCGATTTCTTCTCTCTCAAGAATTCATTGGAGCGCCTGCTTCATGCTGTGGGTCTCAATTTGCCTAAAGGACGTTGGCAAAGCACCGAGGACCAACTTCCCTGGCAAAGCGGATATGCGGCAACCTTGGGAGATGTACACCGTAACAAACTTGGGATTGGTCTCGGAACCTTAAGCTTAAATCTTACCAAAAAGTATGATCTTAAGGGAGCCGCACTTGCTGTTGAAATCCTGATCGACCCGGTGCTCCTTGCTAAACAAAAGAAACCCAATCCATTTTCATCCTTTAGTACCTTTCCCCCTGCGATCAAAGATCTATCCCTGGTAGTTGAGAAAACAGAACCCGCCGAAGCAGTTAGGGAAAAAGTACAGGAAATCATTCACCAAACGATCGCAGATGGAATCAGTCTCGATCCAGTCACTATTTTTGATGTTTTTTCTGGAAAAGGCTTATCCGAGGACAAGAAGAGTATCGCTTTTTCCTTACGAATCAGGGCATCCGACAGAACTCTCGGTGAAAAAGAAGTCAATCATACCTTCGAGAAAATCCTCGAAGCAATCGGGTCCAAAACACCCTACGAGCTAAGGAAGTAACATGAGCGAAGAATCATCAATGGACATTGATTATGTGGCCAATCTTGCCCGGATCGAACTCACCGCAGAAGAACGGCAAAAATTCCAGGGACAACTGGGAGATGTTTTAAAATATTTTGAAAAACTACAGGAAGTGGATGTCGAAGGAGTCGAACCCACAGCCCATGCGTTTCCCCGTTATAATGTCTGGGATGAAGATGTCGCGGTGGAAGGTTTTTCTTCAGATGAAGCCTTACTGAATGCACCCAAAGCAAGAAGTGAGCAAGTGGTTGTACCCAAAGTGGTCGAAGAATAAGCAAAGATGAGTGATCATTCAGAAATTTTCTCCCTCACGGGTCTTGAGATTTCCCAGGGGTTGGCTGAAGGAAAATTCTCCTCGGAAGAAGTCACCCAAGCCTTTATAAGACGGATCAAAGAAGTGGATGAAAAAGTCCACGCCTTCCTGAGTTATGATGAAGATGATATGCTCGAGCAGGCAAAATCATCAGACAACCGACGAAGCACAGGGCAATCACTCGGTCCCTTGGATGGAGTCCCCGTTTGCTTAAAGGATGTCATTTCAGCCAAGGGTCAGCCTTTGACTGCAGCCAGTAAAATTCTCGAAAATTACCGTTCTCCTTATGACGCCACCGTCACCGTTAAACTTAAACAGGCTGGTGCCGTAGTTGGAGGAAGGTTAAATCTTGATGAATTTGCCATGGGCTCTTCCACGGAAAACTCCGCCTATGGTCCCACCCGGAATCCATGGGATTTGGAGCGGGTTCCCGGGGGAAGTAGTGGCGGTAGTTCCGCTGCGGTTGCCGCCCGCGAAACTCCCTTAACTTTGGGATCCGATACCGGCGGATCCATCCGCCAACCCGCATCTTTGTGTGGAGTCGTGGGAATGAAACCAACCTATGGACGGGTATCCCGTTACGGGCTGGCCGCTTTTGCCTCCTCCCTCGATCAAATTGGACCCTTTTCTCAGACTGTTGAAGATGCGGCCATGCTTTTGGAAACTATTTCCGGACATGACCCGCTAGATTCTACCAGTTACCCCGCCTCAGTACCAGGATACCTCAATGCACTGAAGGGAAAGCTTCAACCCTGTAAATTGGGTCTGCCCCAAGAATTTTTTGGTGAAGGCATGGACGATGAGGTGAGGAAAGCGATTGATCAGGCGATTGCATGGTACAAAGAGCAAGGCTATGAAATGGTGGAAATTTCCCTGCCTACCACTGACCTCTCGGTGCCCGTCTACTATGTAATTGCCACCGCTGAGGCGTCGTCGAACTTAGCCCGCTATGATGGAATCCGTTATACATCGAGAAGCGAAAGGTCGGAAAACGCGATTGATGTTTATTCAAAGACACGCGGAGAAGGCTTTGGAGAGGAAGTCAAACGCCGTTGTATTCTGGGAGCCTACGGTTTGAGTAGTGGTTACTATGATGCCTACTATTTACGGGCTCAGAAAACACGGACTTTGATACGGAATGATTTTGAAAAGGCTTTTCAGGAGGTGGATGCAATTTTAACCCCAACCTCCCCCACCCCGGCCTTTAAGTTTGGAGAAAAAAGCGAAGATCCGATTTCAATGTATCTGAGCGATATTTATACGATTTCAACCAACCTGGCCGGTCTTCCAGGCATTTCCGTGCCCTGCGGTTTCTCTGAAAACGGTCTGCCTATTGGCATGCAATTAATCGGTCAGGCATTCGAAGAAGAAAAATTGCTGGCGATTGCTCACGCCTATGACCGGGAACTACAGTACGGCCGTAAACAACCTAACCTTTGATACTGATATGGAATACGAAGCGGTCATAGGATTAGAAGTTCATGTGCAACTCGATACGAATTCGAAAATGTTTACCCGGGTTGGTACCGGGTTTGGCAAACCACCCAACCCCCTGACCAACCCTGTGGTTTTGGGTCTGCCGGGAGCCTTACCGGTTATGAACCGTGAAGCCATCGAGAAATCAATTAAAGTTGGATTGCTGCTTAATTGTAAAATTGCGGAAGTCTGTAAATGGGACCGTAAAAATTACTTTTATCCGGACATGCCTAAGAATTATCAGATTTCTCAGTTCGACCAACCAATCTGCGAGGGCGGAGAAGTCGAGATTGAGATGCCGGGTGAATCCCCTTCTGAGATCGGCCCCCACCGGACCGTTCAACTTACCCGGATTCATTTGGAGGAGGATGTAGGGAAACTGACCCATTATGAAACAGACAGTCTGGTTGATTACAACCGGGCAGGATGTCCTTTACTTGAAATCGTCAGCGAGCCCGACCTTTTTTCTCCGGAAGAAGTATTTGCCTACCTTACCTCTTTGCGTAATTCCTTGGTATCAGCGGAGATTTCAGACTGCGACATGGAAAAAGGACAACTGCGTTGTGATGCAAACATCAGTGTTCGCCCCGTCGGTTCCACGACCCTGGGAACCAAGGTGGAAATCAAAAACCTAAACACCATTTCCGGAGTGAAAAATGGTGTGGAGTATGAAATCCGTCGTCAAACTAAAGTCATCAAAGAAGGCGGCACCATTATTCAGGAAACCCGTCGTTGGAATCCTGAACAGAAATACACCACCCCCATGCGGACCAAGGAAATGGCTCATGACTATCGTTATTTCCCTGATCCGGATTTGATGCCCGTAAAAATCGATTCCGAGTGGGTCGACCGGATCAAAGTCGAAATCCCGGAAAAGCCTTTTGACAAACAGAGACGATACATGGAAGAAATGAATCTACCTTATTCTTCTACCTCGGCACTCTGCGGCGACCGCCCACTCTGTGAATTTTTTGAAGAAGCAGCTAAACTTTGCAAGGTTCCGCAAAAGATCGCCAACTGGGTAGTCAACGATTTGCTTAGGGAACTTGCCCAGGCAGGCAAGGAAGGAGAGGAAAGTCGAAATCTCCAAAATTGTCCGGTTACCCCGCAAAATTTGGCCGAGTTGATAAACCTGATCGAGGATGGCGTGGTCTCCAACAATGTTGCCAAGGAACTCTTTCCTGAAATGTTTACCTCCGGAAAATCAGCCAAATCTTTGGTTCAAGAAAAAGGACTGGAGATGAAATCGGATGGAGACGAGATTGAAGGTCTCTGTGCCCAGGCGATTTCTGATGACCCAGATGCTGCCGAAAAATTCCGCGGAGGGAAAGAGGGAGCCATCAATGCCTTGAAAGGTTCGGTGATGAAAGCAACCCGCGGTCTGGCCAACCCCAAGGTGGTTGACGAAGTGCTTCGTCGTTTACTTTCTCAATAAGTCGGAAGGCCGGCAGATTTATAGATCTTCCTTGTTTTAGATTGAAACTGAGACTCAGTCTCAAAAAGGCTTCCAATCCTTCCTCATCTTTTATAGTATTAACGCTTCATGAGATTTTCTTTACGAATCAAAATATCTTTCATTTTCGGGCTTAGTAAATGTTACCTACTCGCCTCCACTTTCAAAGATACTACCACAATCATCCAGGAATGGGTTCAGACTGAACAATTAATCAGCGAAGAAACCACTGAATGGAATATAGAAAAAGCTGCCTTGTTAGATATCAGGGATGCCTTAAAAACTGAAATCATAGAGCTTGATAAGCGTTTGGAGGAATCTGAAGAAGACGCAGTGGGTGCAGCCAAGCAAAGAACCGAATTGCTTGAACAAAAAAATGAAATTGAGGAAACTACACGCTCCTTACTCGACGGTGTGGATGCCCTTCAAATTCAGGTTGAAGAAGCATTTAAACTCCTTCCGACTCCACTTGCAAAACGATTGCAACCATTTCGTCAAAAGCTCAAGAGTCCAATTGGCAGCAACAATATTTCTTTAAGGCAAAGAGTCGATACGCTCCTTTCACTTCTTCAGGCTATATCTTTATATCACCGAAACATTTCCCTCGAAAGGCAGGAGTTCTCACTTGAGGACGGTGTCTCGCGAGAGTTTCAGGTCTTGTATTTTGGATTAGGCATTGCCTACTTTGTGAACGAATCAGGTACGGTTGCTGGATATGGTTCTCCAAGTAAAAGTGGATGGGTTTGGAAAAGAGATGATTCACTATCCCTAGAAATTTCGACTGGGGTTGATATGGTAAATAACCGAGCAATGCCCCGTTTCCTGAAATTGCCATTTCCTCAACCAGGGGAGCCCAACCAATGAGATCTTTAATTTTCAACATATTGTTGAGTGCCACTTGCTTGGTTCTTCCGGTGAACGGACAAAATCTTGTCCAAGCAAATTCTTCCGCAAAACAAGACTTACAAAATGCAACTAGCCGTCTGTCGGTTCTGCGAAAATCCATAGAAGATGAAAAAATTCCACTAGCTTCTGATATTGGAAAACTTGAGCGGGAAGCACAGGAAAAAAGATCCGAGGTGGATAGACTTAATCGTATCCGAGATAATCGGGATGCTAATCTGATCCAACTAAAAGAGGAGGTTAAAGAAGGAGATAACGAAATTGAATTCATGCATAGAATATTGGCAGATTATTCCAGAAGTTGGTCAGAAACTACGCCTCCAGCAGAAAGATCTATTTTAAAAAAGATAGCCCAGTTTAACAAAGAGTCCGAACCAACTAACCGCAAAGAGCAAATTCAATCTCTTCTTAAAATCACATCCACATCCGCAAATTTTTTACAAATGCAAGCGGCAGGTGTCAGGTTTTCCGGTAATGCAATCGTTCCACCAGAAGGAACCAGGGAAGAAGGTACATTCTGGTCCCTGGGCCCTGTGCTTTATTTTGCCGGAGAAGAAGGAAGTTCGGGATTGGTCGAAAAGCATTCATACACTACCGATGGAAACAGCATCGAATTATCCAGTGGTGGTTCGTTTCCTGATGAACCGGCACGCCTAATCCCCAGTTCTCCAGAGACTGCAATCCTTATCCAAAAAACCCTGAGATCAGAATCCGGTGCTGTGGGAATCCTGCCATTGGATCCAACTATGGGAAAGGCTTCTGTCCTTGATGTTGGTGAACCCACGATTATCGAGGAACTGCAAAAGGGGGGAATTTGGATCTACCCTATTTTATTTTTTGCCTGCCTTTCTGTCCTCATTGCAATTTTCAAATCCCTTCAGATTTTCACCATCAAATCCCCTCGAAGTCCGGTTACATTGGCCGGATATTTCTCGGGTCCATTTGAGCGATTACGCAAAACTGCACAAGGGTATCGCGGTAATAAACCAGAAATACTCGAGGAAATTCTATATGAAATCATCATCGACAGTCAGGAACGACTCGAAAAAGCCCTTCCTCTTATTGCGATAACGGCTGCAATTGCACCCTTACTTGGACTTCTTGGAACAGTCACAGGAATGATCGATGTTTTCCGCCAAATAACCAACTTTGCCAACCCAGAAAATAGTGAACTTGCCAGAGGTATTTCCGAAGCTCTTGTTACCACAAAATTCGGACTGGTCACCGCGATTCCCGCCTTGGTCATTCATGCTCTATTAAATCGAAGACTCCAGGGACTGGTCTCGAAAATGGAAGGATTCTCCGCAAGGCTTGTCCATCTGAAAAAGGAAAACCCAACCGATCTTAACAGCGAGAAGAAAGATGAATCTGCTGACTGAATTTTATCAGCAAGCCCTTTTCGTATGGGAAAAAGGTGGTGGGTTGATGTTCGCCTTGTTGGGACTGTCTCTTTATCTTTACTTCTTGGGCTTTGAGCTTTGGCTAAGAATGAAGACCGTTATTCCCAAAGATTTGCAATCGATACCCAGGGAAAAATGGGCAGGCTTTCAGGGAGGCGGTCGAGTTGACCAAGTCATGAGGCATTGCATGGCTAATTATCAGAACCGTGATGAAACCCGAAAACGGTTTGCTCAAATTAAGCATAACGAATCCTCATATTTGAGTCGTAGACTACGATTTTTGTTTGTATTGGCTTCCTCAGCTCCCCTCATTGGTTTATTGGGAACGGTTGCTGGGATGCTTAGAACTTTTGCCGGTCTAAGTATGGAAGAAGGGTATAAAATGGATTTAGTTGCTAGTGGAATTTCGCAGGCTTTGGTGACCACTCAAGCGGGTCTTCTAATCGCTATACCTGCTCTTGCGTTCACTCATTTACTCAATCGACGGAAAAATGACTGGCTTCGATGCCTCAGTCGAATGGAGAGCATTTCAATGAGACAAATTTCTCCTACGCCAGTTAAGACAGGATGAAAATCAACCATCGCCGAAATGCCGACCGTGTAGATCAAGAGATCAATGTGTCTCCTTTGATTGATGTGGTTTTCATTCTTTTGATTTTCTTCATCGTTTCCGCAACCTTTGTAAGTTTGCCTGGCATCGAGATAAATCGGCCAAGAGTAGAAACCGCAAAATCTCTCCAGCGCAACGCAATCCTTTTTGCACTGTCCAATGAGAACGAACTTTTCCATGGCGGTGAGATCATTCAATTGGAGGAGATCACTCAAGTCATTGAACTAGCTGACAAAAAACGGGACAAACCAGTTATTGTACAGGTTGATCAATGGGCAGATGCATCGATCTTGGCAAAGGTTATAGCCAAAGCCAGAAAATCGAGAACAAAAGTATCGATTGCGACACGAAAACCAAGTTGATGAAAAGAAGGCTTTCAGGCACGAACGAACAAACGGAGATTAATGTATCTCCGCTCATCGATATGGTCTTTATCCTTCTTATTTTCTTTATTGTAGCGACTTCATTTGTAAATGAAATTGGCATTTCATCGACTTACAAGGACTCGGCTTCTCTTAATTCATCGATTCTTGAGCCAATTACTTTTGATCTGACTAGCAGCGGTCAAATCCTACAGAATGGTAAACCTGTGAGTCTTGAGGAAATCGCTCCTATTGTAGTAAGAACCAACCGCGAATCTTCAGACAAAGTTACCGTACGGGTAGAACCTGGTTCCAGAGCAGGGTTGGCCACAAAAGTAATGGATCAAGCAATGCGAGGGGGTGCGACCACCGTTAAATTAACCCCGCTTTCACCATGAGCAAATCCTTTGAAAACAGCCTGCTACCGGGATTGGAGGCCGAAAAAATCAAGGGGATTCGGCGAAAGAGCTTTCTTCTAACGGCCATTTTCTCAACGGTTCTGTTTGGGTTATTACCACTTTCAGAATTTGCAAAGAATGAACAATGGTTGGTTAGGGATGCGATTGTACCGGCAATGCCACCTCCCCCTCCTCCTCCGCCAACGGAGGTCGAAAAAATTGTCGAAAAAATCAAACAGAATAAGGTCGAATTACCTAAGCTTACCCGATCATCCATTACCCTCAACACAAGTCCTTTGGATATTTCGTTAGATGTATCCCCAGGCGATTTTCAGGCTGCCTTTACCTTAGCAAGCTATGATCCTGCTCCCGACGGACTCGGACAGGATCTTGTATTTTCTTTGCATGAGCTTGATCGAAATCCATCGATTATAAAGAGAGGAAAGCTGGCATACCCTTCTCATCTGAAGAGGCGCGGACTCGAAGGGGAAGTGAAATTACTTGTACAGATTGACGAAAAAGGAAAAGTTTCAGTGATCGAAGTAGTTTCTGCAAGCCATCCTGATTTTGCCGAATCCTCAAAGATAGCTGCGGAAAGTTCTGTTTACGAACCCCCCATGCGGAATGGGGAACCAGTTATGACTCAATTTTATCTTCCTATTCGGTTCACCCTACTCGAAAAATAAATGAAAAACATCTTTTTTCTTTTTTCCTTATCATCGATTATCTCTCTATTCGGTAAAGCACCTTCTTATCAATTAACCAGTGATTTCTGGAACAACCCAACTTTTGTACAAAGCTTTATGGGAGACTATGGGTTTCGGAGTGAAATTGAACCACGAATAAGTAAATCCGAAAGCTTTATTCTTCGTGAAGTGATTGCCAAAAGTGAAAACAACCTCGAAGAAGCCATTGTATATCTGGAAGAAAAAATCGAAAATGATTCAAGTGCAGCTTTGGATTTCGCCCTCGGCACCATGTATTATCAGGCAAACCGAATGTCCCGCTCGGCACAGGCTTATGTTCAAGCAATTGAAAAATTCCCCTCATTTCTCCGTGCTCACAAAAATCTTGGACTGGTCAATGTTAGCCTTGAAAACCTGGAATCCGCGACCAGGCACCTAGCCAAGGCAATCAGTCTTGGTGAAAATGACGGTTCCACTTTTATTGCATTGGGCTACTGTCATCTCTCCCTTGATCGGTTGGTTTCCGCAGAAAACGCTTATCGTATGGGTTTACTGCTATTCCCCGGTAGTAAGGACGGACTCAATGGTCTGATTAACTGCCTGGATCAGGCCGGCAGATATGTCGAAGTTCTCAATCTTTTGGACGAGTTACTCGAGAGTGATCCTCAAAATTCAAGATATCTTCAGGCCAGAGCTTCAGCACTCGGGTCACTGGGCAGAGAAAAGGAAGCTGCCGTAACTTTGGATCTATTACGAAGGATGGGAGCACTTAAGACACAAGAGTTGGTGATTCTTGGGGATTTATATCACAACCTTAATCTTTATGATTTATCGCTCGATGCATATCAGGAAGCACTCGCACGAACCAACAAGTTATCCCTATCGCAATATATTCGTATTGCTCAAACCCTGATTCAAAGATCTTCCTACCAGGAGGGTTTTGCTTATCTGGAAAAAATTGAAAAGGAATTTGGAGAAGGAAGATCAAAAGATGAAAGAAAATTAATTAGTTTGCTCAAGGCTGAAGTGCTTCAAGCAACCGGTAAAAACCAACAGGCTACCGAATTACTTAGGGAGGTAGTAAATCAACACCCATTAGAAGGTAGAGCCCTTATACAACTTGGCCAACTGGCATGGAAATCAGGGGACCATGAATATGCGATCATACAATTCCAAAGAGCTGCCAAGATTGATGAGTTTGAAAATGGGGCACTTATCGAACATGCAAGACTTCTTGTTCATCTTAGAAAATACCAACAAGCCGCGAATCTTTTGGAAAGAGCATTAGTTATCAAACAGGAAAAACGGGTGGAAAAATATCTTAATGCGATAAACAACCTCGCTTTGAGTGCCAGGAAAAAGCTCTAAAGACAGCCCCTAAATCTACTTGAACGCATCAATCTATCATGATAGGTTGATATGAAAATGCACAAGCCTTCCTCCATAACCTCCGCCCTAAGTCAAGAGAGTCCGTTATTTTCGGTCGAATTTTTTCCCCCGAAGGATGACGCGGGAGGACGAAGAATGCTTGAAACTGCAGAAGCCATCCGACCATACTCTCCAAACTTTGTATCGATTACTTATGGAGCAGGAGGAGGTACGCGTGAGACTACCATGCGATATGCTCGAATTCTTCAGGATGAATATAATTTTGAAGTAATGCCTCACCTTACATGCGTGGGACACACCGTGAATGAACTCCTTGAAATACTCGAAGATTTTGCCAAGGCTGGCTTTCGTAATGTAATGGCATTACGAGGAGACCCACCACAAGGAGAAGATGTTTTTAAAGCAACTGAAGGCGGTTTGTCCTACGGTTCTGATCTAGTGGAGTTAATCCGTGAGAATTTCCCCGACTTTGGAATCGGAGTGGGTGGATACCCGGAAAAACATCCTGAGGCAAAAGATAACATAATTGATCTGGCCAACCTCAAAACCAAAGTGGACGCAGGAGCTGACTTCATCACCACTCAATTATTTTTTGATAATCAGGCATATTTTGATTTTGTAAAATCGTGCAAGGATTCCGGAATCGATATTCCCGTATTACCCGGCTTACTTCCGGTGTTATCCCTGGGACAGGTTAGGCGCTTTTGTAAAATGTGCGAAGCTTCACTACCGACTTCACTGGAGAAAAAGTTAACACAAGCGGATGATGAAAATCATCCTACCATTGGTGCAGAGTGGGCCGCCGGCCAAATCAATGAACTTTTGCAAGGTGGTGCCCCAGGATACCACATTTATGCACTCAACAAGCCTCAAAGCACATTGCAAATCTTGCAATCCTTAGGGATCGAAAAAACAGCGGCGTAATATCAAATTCCGCTTACTTCCTCGATCGTGGCTTTGGCCTTTAGTTCATCCAGGAAGGAATCAAATACTTTATCTTTTTTTCTCTCGTGTAAGTACTCGATGATTTTTTCTTTTAGATCATCGAATGGAGTAAGCTTGGGTTCATGTTTTTCATGAAGTTTTATAAGATGCCAACCGAACTGTGTTTTCACCGGTTCACTCAACTGATCTACTTCCAGGGAAAAGGCTGCCTTTTCAAATTCAGGAACCATTCTTCCCTTTCCGAAGGTTCCCAAATTGCCATCATTTCCTCCATCATCAGATTCCTCCTTCACGCATTTCACAAAATCCTCACCACCCACTAAGCGTTCCCGTATGGCTTGAATCTGTTCTTCAGCAATTTTGAATTCTTCATCAGATGAAGCTTTTTTCAGGATATGAGAAGCAGAAACCATTTCTTCGCTGGTAAAAAGATCAGGCCGGTTATCATAATATTCACGAGCTTCACCTTCAGTAGGTAAATCGCATGATGATTCTTCTTCCAGTAGTCGGTTGTACCGTAACTGAGCGAGTATTTCACGCTTGAGATCCTCCCGATCTTTAATTGCTGGGTGCTTTGCCTTCTCAATCGCTTTTTTACCTCCATTCTCTCTCATCCAGCGTTTCATACCCTTATTTACTTCTTCAGGGTCAATTTTATATTTACGGCGATTACTTTCCTGAGCCATCAGAGACTGATCAATCATTCTTTCCTTAGCCAAGTCCATTGCTGCAAGTTGAATAACTTCCTGAGGTTTGCCTGCCATGCCTCTCGCAACCTGTTCATACAGGGACTGTGCCTGCCTTTCAATTGCCCATGAGGGAATTACTTGATCATTTACCTTTATCGCCATGCGTAAAATTTACTTTTTCTTATCGCTTCCGACAAGAAGGAAGATTTGAATCTCACTTATGTCTCAATAAGTTTGACCAACGACGAGCTTACCCCTAGGAGTATTTTTCATGCCTACGAGCATTACTCAAGAGACATTAGATAGTTTTTCCGACTTTCTTGGCAGTAAAGGCCTCCGAATGACCGACCAACGTAAAAGCGTGTTCGAAGCTCTTTTCAAGCAAACCGGTCATTTTACCGCCGATCAGTTACTTCAGGATGCCAAAAATGTTGACGATACGGTATCTAGAGCAACCGTCTACCGCTGCCTTCCTCTTTTTGTTGAAAGCGGAATTATCCGTAAAATTGATGTCGGACAGGAAAATAAGTATTATGCCCTCAATGGTAGATCAGAAACATTTAAGGCACAGGTAATATGTTCAAATTGTGATCGGATACATGATGTGGATGCCCCTTTTATGGAATGGTATGGAAAGACAGTTTCCGAAAAATTAGGACTTCAAGTAAAAGACCAAAGATTACAAGTCCAAGCCGAGTGCCCTGAATTTCGTAAGAATGGTAATTGTTCTCATACCATTCAATCATGACTCAGAAAAATATTGGTTCTGCCCCTGCCCTCCAGTTGTTTCGTAACCAACCGGAAGGAAAAATCCTATCTCAGGAACAGGATGAAATTATTCGGTTAAAAAAAGAAAAGAATGCCATTCTTCTCTGCCACAACTACCAAATCGAGCAAATTCAGGAGGTGGCTGACTATGTGGGGGATTCCCTGGGCCTTGCCAGGCAGGCAGCTTCAACGGATGCGGATATCATTGTATTTTGCGGTGTTCACTTCATGGCTGAAACAGCTAAAATCCTTAACCCTTCAAAAACGGTTCTCCTTCCCGAGCTTGATGCAGGCTGTTCGCTTTCCGACTCCTGCCCCGCTGAGAAGCTTGCTGAGTATAAGTCCAACAATCCGGATACCTTTGTTGTTGCCTATGTAAACTGCTCCGCTGCGGTCAAAGGTTTGAGTGATGTCATCTGTACAAGTGGTAATGCGGTACAAATCGTAAACCAAGTTCCTCAGGATAAAGAAATTCTTTTTGTTCCGGATCAGAATCTTGGACAGTGGGTCATCGGCCAAACCGGACGCAAAATGAAACTATGGCCAGGCAGTTGTTATGCTCATGTTTTGTTTACCAAAGAGTCCATTGAAAGATGTCGATTGGAATATCCAACGGCTCCTGTGGTTGCTCACCCTGAATGTGTCCAAACGGTTCGGGATCTTGCCGACGAAGTCTGTAGCACCGAAAAGATGGTTCACTACTGCAAAGACCACCCTTCGGATACCTTCATCATTTTGACTGAGACTGGTATGATGCATCGTTTAACCCGTGAACTTCCGGATAAAGCCTTCATTGCCGGACCGACTGGCAACTGTGCCTGCAACGACTGTAGATTCATGAAAATGAATACCATCCCCAAATTACTGGAATGCCTGCAATCTGCTCAACCGGAAATATCAATGGAGCCAGATTTGATCGAAAAATCCAAGCTCCCAATTGAAAGAATGCTCGATTGGAGTAAATAGTTAAATTAGCGAGGAGAAGCTAGAAATATTCAGTTAGCTTGTACTGGAATAGCACTTTTTGAATAAGCGATTTTTTCTTTTCCTGAAGATTTTTTTTCTGGAATATCAGGAAATGAAACTAGAAAATTATTTTCATCTATAAAATTAAAAAGATAGTGAGTCGCCCCAGTTGGTACTTCTGCTTTTACCAAGTTACCGCTTAAATCTGCTTGCACTAAAAACCATTCTTCAGATTTTTTTCCTCCATTCAATGTGTAAGCAATTTGTGCGTGCTTAACTTTTGCTCCGTTATCCTTGAACTTTGCCCAAGCGATATTGCCATTGATACCAGACTTAATTCCAGTTGGGACAGTCTCCTTATGAGCAAGATGGTTTTTATAATGTGGATTGAAATAAGGATATGACGCCTTCATCTCATTCAACTGCATAAAAAGTTTTTCTTTTAGATCCTTGGCTTTTTCGGGGAACTCCTTGGCAAGATTCACAGACTCCTCAATATCGACTCGTTTCGGACTGGCAGGATAATTTTCATAAAGATTAAAAAGCTGCAGAGTCGGGCGATTCGGCATGTAGTTATAAATCAACTTCCATCCATTAACACGAATACTTGACTCTTGAGCAACTCCATGAGGGAAATGCCATATCATTGTATCCCGGGCTTTCCCATTTGTATCTTTCACTAGCTTGGCATTTCTCGGGTTTTGTTCAAGCAACGCTCTTAAGTCGCAACCATCCAGGATTACTCCCTGAGGTAGCTTTGTATTCGTCCAACTTAGAATAGTAGGGTAGAAATCAAGCCCGCTTACCATCACTTCGCTTTCTTGGCTACCGCGAATGTTAGGGCCAGTGATGATTAAAGGCACTCGCACTCCACCCTCTTCCAAATTAATCTTTCCGCGATCCAAAGGATAGTTATCTGTGATAATTTCGTCCGGCACCTGCTCCATTCCTCCATTATCCGATGTGAAAATAATGTAAGTATTCTCGATCAACTTATGCCCCGACCAACGAGGATCTTCCGTTTGGGCTAGGTGTGTAGTAATCTGACCAATATAGTGATCGAACATTTCGACCATTGCACAATAGAAAGGGTTTTTTTGCCCGGCAAGCGACCACCCTTTCGGATCGGTTGGAAATTCCACCCCGAGCTTTCTACAATATTTCTCAAGAAGGAATTGGCTGCGTGAATGAATTGGCGTGTGCACAAGCCAAGCCGCGTAATATAAAAAGAAAGGATCCCTTTTGTTTTCCTCGATAAAATCAATCGCATCCAAAGTCATCTTATCTTTGGGGAATCCATCTTTATCCAAACGATAAGGATCATCGGCTGAATTCGTTGCAAATCCAGTCAAGCGGTGAGGTTTCATTGCCCGACTCTCTCCCAGATCATGCCGCGTATAATCAAAACCCTGATCTTCGGGCTGAGGGAATGCATTGTGATCTATTGCCATGTGCCATTTCCCCGAATGCCCCGTCCTGTAACCATTCAATTTTAAAGCCTCCGCAATGGTAACTTCGGCAAGTTTCATTCTTCCACTATACCAAGGATCCATCAGCGGGTGAGCCGTTTTATTGTAGGGGGTCGGCGGATGCCCGCCAACCACATGAGTTTTCTGTAATACCGCTGGATGACGGCCACTCATTATCGAAATACGGGTCGGTGCACATGTCGGTGCCGGTGAATAACCTTGGCGAAAAAGTACTCCTCTTTTTGCAAGATAATCGATATTAGGAGTCTCCATGGGCGTCGGCTCGTCGATGTCATAACAAGTCACATCCTGCCATCCTAGATCATCAGCGAGAATGAGTACTACATTGGGCCGAATTGGTCGATCTTTTGATGTTGCAGGTAATTTAAGCGATATACATGACAATAAAGACAGAAAGAATAAAAGATTTAAATTTTGTGGCATGCAATGAATTCATATTAGTTGTCACACCTTCTTCCAATCGAATAATATCTTACAATGAAATCGATTCTTTGCCTTCTGTTCTTTGCCACGGTTTTGTTATATTCCAAAAAACCTAATATCATCCTTATCTTGACGGATGACCA
>PATX01000041.1 GCA_002713685.1 Opitutia bacterium
GAAAAAAGCACAAACTGGACACAGATTCTATTTTCCGCTCCCTTGAAAAGACTTTGAAAACTCAAGTCGAAACCGTTTTGTAAAATTTGATTATAAATTCAGCCATTGATTGGTTAAAAAATTAAAATACATTTTTTCTTGTAAATAAATCCAATCGTTCAAATTTGCGGAGAAAAGATAAGCCCCACCCTGTTCCTGCCATAATGACTTATTAGTCCATACCCAGCCTAAAGAAGAGTGCCAAAACCAAACTTCGGTTCCGCTTTGGGGAGGAGAAAAGTAAATCCAGCCCAAGCTCAAATGATAACTCCATGCATCGTCAGTCAAGAAATAGCTCCCAAACCAACTGCTTATCCAGCCATTCTGACTGCCCTGCTCTGTATGATCATTTTCAGAAACTAAGTTCGGAATTACCCTAAATCTAAATTTCTTTCGCACAATGCTTCCATGGGAAGTAATTGCGGAAATTTCGAATTCATGGTGACCCAAAGTTCCTTCGCCCGGGGAAAAATTTAAAACAAACTCATCATTTTTTTGTTTGTTAGATAGATCAACCCAGGCAGGACCGTCCAATTTAACTATACCGCCCAGGTTAAGATTATGAATCCGAAAAGGAACCTGTTCATTCTGATACTGAAAGACTTCTATACTTTGTGGCATAACGAATAATGGAAATTTTTGGTCAACCGTAACACCTAACAAGAAATTCACGCTGCATTCCTGACCTGTTGAAGAAACTATTTTAAAATCAAAAGGAATGCTAATATTTGCTGATGGCGAAATACCTGAAAAAGTTAAATTCGCACTTGAATCAACAGTTACCTCTAACCACTTGTAAGCACTTTCCTCATCGAAATGAGTAATTTTAAACTTATCGGATTCTGAGTGCCAGAAGCCTGTCTTGATTGTAAAATCAAAACTTCTCGAACTTGGAATTTCATTAGGATAAGAGCCCAAAACGCGTGGACCCGAGTCAGTGCTAAGTAACCGCGAGACATACAGATCTTTTTTTGCTGAGCCATTATAAATACTCGAGATACCCGCAAAATAGATATCGTTAACAGATTTTGGCACAATACAATCTATCCGGTCTTCAGTGAAGGAATCAAGATGTAGAACTTCTCCAAAAGCAAAATTAAGATAATCAAACTTTGTAAAAAAAGCATCACTTGAACCGCCTGCTTGTAAACGCTCATTTCCTATCATTAAATCCTCATAGAAGACTCCTCCCAGCAGTAAGGACCTGGAAGACTCAATAGCTAGATCGCTTAAACGATCATTTAAAGATCCTCCCAAGGACGCTAAATTCAAAAGCTTAAAATCTTGCTTTAGAGAGGCAATAAAGATGTCAAATCCGCCGTTACTGGATACCGTCCTCCCATTACTATTAATTTTCTTTTCGAACTCGCCGACCAGAATAAGTTCTTCTGTGTAGGGAATCCAAATTAACCTTCCCTTTCGAAGACGCCCTTCAGCCTCGAAGGTAGTTTCAGAAATAACTTCCCCAATGTTATTTATTTTCCTTAAAAGTAAGTTTGATCTAAGGTTCTGCCCTGAAAGTTGATTGGCGGCGTCATCTGGGTTATTCAAGGAAGTACTGCATGTAAAAATATAACCCTCTTCACTTATTGAAAGACTAGAGAAAAACTGATTACCATCTTCTTCAAAAGTCTTTGCCCATTCCATTGAATTAAAATCATCGCAATCAATCGAAAGCAGAAAAGAGTCACTTACATCTTTTGCTTGATAAATACGGTTACCCAACTCGGTTGAAAGGCTAAAATCTCCTCCTATCAATAATTGATTATTCCAAATATCAACTGATTTTGCCAATTCGTCGTTATCTCCGCCAAAACTCCTAAAATCAATGATATCTCCCTCTTCACTGAGCTTAAGAATAAAATAATCATAACCACCTTCAGAAAAATAAGTCTGATCATTTATCAAAAGATCACCTTTGAAATTACCACATATGTAGTGAAAGCCATTTGAAAACAGTACCGTATCTGAAATGGTCACTTGCATGGAAGATTTTATCTCGATCGTCTTTTGCCAATTACTTCCTTTTTCGATAAGAGAAACATAAGAAACACTTAGACTAGAATCAATAGATTGCTCATCATTAAATGCATAGTTTTTTGCGTCATTTATGACAAATGCCCATGCCCCACCCTTCTCCTTAAAATTTAAAACCTCACCATCGCCCTGAAGAGGATCGTAAAACTCATCATCATGCAGAGGCAGTTCCCCAAAAGCCGTATTATTGAGTGAAGACTTTGAAATACCCACAACAACATCACGAAAATCTCCTTCCAGATTAAAAACTCTTATTCGAAAAGGTTCCTCATTTAAAAAATTTAAATTTGTAATCAATTGGGGCTGAACAAAAAAATGAGCTGTATTCATTGCTTGCTCTTGAGGGAGGAATGATATCCATTTTGGAATGCTCCTTATTTGATAGTAAACATCACTCGAATGGATTGTGTCTATCTTGTAGAAGAAAGGTTGTTGATCATCAATTACGATATCTGGTGCTTCTATCACTGGATTGCCTAAATTTGAAGTAAATGACCAAAAGCAAACAGATTGCATTTGATCATTACTAAGAAATGTTTCCCCTCCCAGTGAAAAACCCATTTCAGACTGAAGTCCCATCAATAAATTCCCGACTGAGTTACTCTCCAATCCGTAGAACTTTTCGTCGCCAGTGCCTCCAATTTGCTTCGACCATAGAAAATTGGCATTGTCTTTTTTCATTTTCGCCAAGATCAAATCCGACTTACCCGAAGAGGTATGTGCTTCCAACAAATTAATTGTACCCTCGAAAGATACACCAACAAAAAGGTCTCCCCAGTAATCAGTACAGAGATTTTGCACACTACTCCAATGAGTTGAATTAAATAATCGAACAAATTCTAGCTCGTGCGTCGACTCCTCAATCGCAATTCCTAAAACATAACCTTGACTCTCATTATTAGTGCCTAGGGGAATTTCATCCAGTTTAAGCGACCCTTTATATCTTCCACCTAAAAATAAAATTCCCGAATCCAGACAGCTATCGTTAATTGCAAACTCCTCTGATCCTGACAGATTCAAAGTATATAACAGTTCAAAATCTTTACTAAATTTCAGTATTTTTCCAAGAACCACATTACTAATTGAATCAACTTCGTTTGCAGTTATGAAAGTACAGTCATTAAAGATATCAATATCTACTAATGACAAATCCTGAAAGTTTTCATTGGTTTGAGCAGCATCAATAACTCGGCCGAGATGATCAAAAGAAAGTATAAAAATCCCTCGTTGACTTTCACTTTCTGTACTTAGCTCTGCAGAAAGCTCTTCCATATAAAATGCACCCTCGAATGAACCCCCGAGATTGAATTGCTCGTCGTTCACCCTGCATATCTTCAAGTCTGAAATTTGCACATCTCCTCCAAAAGTTTTGATCCATTCCATTTCGTTTCCATCAATCATTCGTAAGAAAAAGCCAGTCTGCTTGTGAGGACTTATGATCGTTTGATCGTTCACTAGTAGCTTTCCTAAAAATGTGCCTGCAACCAGTAGAGACGAATCATCATTTTTAACAATATCCAAAACACGAAGACCACTTCCTGAAAAAACATTTTCCAATTGAAAATCAGATAGATTTGAACGATTAGAATCATATCTCCCCCAGTTTATTAATGATTCATCCTCTGACTGGTTTTCAATTGGAGACGCAATACCACTCCTCCAAAAATTGACTTTATTACCTCCAGACCAATTTAACCCAATGTTTTCTGAAGCAGATAAAGTCAAAGGGTTAGGATTAGCTGAAAGAGGCCATTGTTCATAACGCTTTACCTTCCGTATAGCGACTGACTCTGAAACATTTGAATCAACAAACTTATAACTGATGTTTTTGAATCCTAAATCATTATAATCTAAAGGTATGATCTTTTCGACTTGTAAATCACTTTGGGTATCAATCGTTTCTACAATGGTGTATCCAGGATCCACAAAAGTTTCCGCAGAGGAAATCCTTATCACTGGATCCCCATTTAATTCAACAAAGGGACTAGCTCCACTCTCAACATTTATGATAAATGATTCTTTGACAGTAGAAGACCTTTCGCCACGGACCTCATACTCAATATTATACTCACCGACGGCACCAATAGGAGCTTCTCCAAAAAGATGTGCCCTAAAACTGCTTAACTGTTTTATTTGAAGCCATTCGGGGGCATTGTTTAAGTTATGGGAAAATTTCTCGTAAGCATTCTCAGATCCTATCGTTATTTCCTCAAAAAAAGCTTCACCCTCAAGGATTCTAATTTCTTTAGAAATGTTAATCTGAGCATTGCTCTGCCCCCAGACCATCTTGGCTGTAACCTTAATTAATTCAGACTTTGTACCATCCGAAACTCGAAGTGTAAATTCGTCAGATTCAATGTCTATTCCTTGAGGAAAATACTTTAGAACTGAAGGATAAGATCCTTCTCCAAAAACTTCCACTGTTCCGTTTGAGGGAGCACCATTCAGAGCAATATCCCAAATCAACCCTTCTCCTTCTGGATCTATTGCAGAAAGATCGGCTAAATCTAAATTGGTAATATCTCCCGATTGGTTAAAAAAGAGGGTTATTTCCTCACCGATTGCGATAACTGGCTTTCGATTATACCCTTCCACATAGAAATCCAAGGACAATTGGTCAAATCTTCCTGACTCATCAATTGCAAGTATTTTATAAGGGTAAAGATTACCCTTTGAGCTAACCTTAGGCACCCCAACAAGCAGGACTTCCCCATCCTCCCCCGTATCAGTTAATTCTATCCAAGGATCCAAGTCCCATACCGGAGATACTAATTGAAAACGAATAGACTGACCATCAGGGTCATCTGCAAATAATTTCATTTCAAAAGGCGTGCCCTCCTCGACCAAGAGATTATCTTCAACCATTGAAGTAAATTGTGGAGGGTCAGGAACTCCATTAACCTTAATCTTGAAATTAAGTAAACCATAGCGATCCCCTTCATTCATTTTTAGTACAAATTGATCAGTCCCAAAAAAATCTTTAGGCGGTGAGAATTGGAAATTTTCAGGTCTCGCCCCACTTCCCGAAACTTCTAATTTTGAACCAACCTGCGAATCTTGGTGAACCGACCAACTTATTTTTTCAAAATCGTCAGATTCCCGGTCTGGGTTTATGCCAACAAAATTTTGGGGATTTAACCAATCAGTGATATTCTCGTCCTCATTGATCGATATCTCAACAGTCTTCAAAACAAAATTGTTAATCTTTGACTCGAACCTTGGAGGATAATCATCAATAATCACATGCAGAAGAAAGTCCTGATTTGCGATAGAACCATTCATGTCACTAACCTGAAAATTAATTCTGTAAGTTCCTTCATCTGAAGCATCAGGCAAGCCTGTCAAATAACCTGACGCATTCGCTTCTTCTACGAAACTCAACCAAGATGGAAGCGTTGAATTTAAGGACAGTACGGGTGACCCAAAAAATGACCAATCTGCGTCAAAAGTCTGAACCCGATAAAAATATTCTGACTCATCATTCCATGAAATTATACTTTCTCTATTGCTACTAGAAAAAGGGGAAGTTCTAAAGACCGGTGCATCATCCACTTGCTTAACATTAACTGTAATTTCGACAAAATCCGACTTCCCGCCTTCTCCATTTGCCCCAGAATCAGTTACGGAAACAACAAAGACATCCTTACCTGAAAAATTCCCGTCTGGAACATAGATTAAGTCTGTAATCGAATTCCCAATAGATGCTTCTCCATTTGATGGAGCGGTTGAAATGGTCCACGCAAATTGATCTGCCGTTTCTTCGTCAACAACTTCGATTGAGGCAAGTATTGATGAGTTCTCTGCAGAAAACCATGTTGCAGCAATATCCTCTTCCATGCTCATCTCAATACTTTCTTTGTTCAACACAGGGGAATAATTCAAAACGAAAACTTCAACATCCAATGAAAATTCATCTTGAGAAGTCGAATCAGCAATTGAAAATGTGAAACTGTAATTTCCTTCGTTAATTTCTTGAGGATTAAGTTTAACCTGTATTGCCCCATCATCATAGTTTTCCATATTCAATGAAACCCAGGAAGGAACTTGAGGAAATATATCAAAGCTAGTTGTTGCTATCCCATCTCCGTCATTGAATCTTATGTCAATTTCATAGTCCTCTCCTTCTTTCATTGAAATATTAATGTCATCGGTAAAAATTAGAGGTGCGTCATTAATATTTGGTATGTCGAAGAAATAAGTGAATGAATCTTCGGCAATTCCGTCAGAAACAGAGAGAGTAAAAGCATCCTGACCTGAAAAGTTTCCATCCGGTTGGTAACTTAAATAACTAATAAGACCATCTTCATCGGCATCAATAGTAACCTCTCCATAATCCGGTTCGCTTGAAAGCATCCAGGTCAATCTTTGGTTATTTTCTTCATACACACTCAACGGGTTAACTCTTTCCCATTTCATATCCTCCTCTAGTATTTCAAAGCTTTTATTATCATCACCTAAAATTTGAGGAAGGTAATTACCCTGAATTACATTAATAATGATACTTTGCTCATATCCTGACCCTATATCGTCTTCCACTCTGAGCTTAATTTCCCGTGGACCAAAATCACTGAAATTAGGCACTCCATGTAATCGACCGCTTACATTACCCTCATTCTGTACAATCTCTAGATTTAGCCATTCAGGCAAAGTGCTTGTTTCAAAAACTGAAACGACTTGTCCATCGTCCCCATCTATTCCAAGAAACTGGTACTCCCATTGATAACCTATTACCGCATCCGTATACTTCGCTTTTGGTTGAAAAACGGGTGCATCTTCCACGCTTTGCACTATAACCTCGAAAGTTATGCTCTCTTTGCGGTTTGGATCCAATGTGTCAAATAATTCAAGGGTAAAAAAATCGCTTCCCGTAAAATTCCCATCCGGTTGATAATCCAGGAAATAATATGGATCACCCTGAGTTAAAAAAACTTCTCCGTTATCCGGCAAATCTTGAACTCTCCAATCCAAAAGGTTTAGATTTGTGTCAGGATCAGTTACCACTAGCTCAAATGTGCTCCAAGCAAGAGGATTCTCATCTTCATCAATCACAACTTTAACATTTTCACCCAGCCCTATTACAGGTGGATAGTTGAGAGGGATTACAGTTATTCCAAATTCTTGAACTCCTGAAGCCCCAACAGAATCGGCCACTCCAATCGAAACAAAGTGCGGAGTTGGAGAATAATCCTGCCAACCTGGGGTTCCCTGAATTACACCATCATTTTGATTAAACTCTAGCCAGTCTGGCAATTGAATCGGATAATAGGAGAAGGTATCATTTAAGTCTGGATCAAATACCTCCAGTTCATATCTAAATTCATTACCCTCAATTACGCTCAAATCTGGAGAAGAACTAATGACTGGTGGATCATTAACCGGCAAAATATTTATATTAACTTCTAAAAAGGATGATTTAGAGGGGATATTCGAATCCGTTAAACGCACCGTGAATTGATCGGTTCCGTGGAAATTTAATTCAGATTGATACTGAATATATTCATGTTCAGAGGAGTTTGGGTCCAATAAGACCACGCCACTCGTGGAGCCGTTTACAAGTGTTAAAGAAAACCACAAATTTGAAGGATCGTCATCGGTTAGAGAAAGTCCGGTTAGCTCATTTCGCCAATCAGTCGCACTGAAATCCTCATCTAAATCGATGGATATTTCTTCCATAATTTCCCCATCCGCATTCTTAAAACGAGGAGTCGAGTTTGCTTTGTAAATTGTTAAAAAGAACAATTTGTTCGTTGTTAACACTCCATCGGTAACTTCAACATTCAATGTATATTCAACCGAATTTGCATCCCCGATTGCACTTTGCAAAGGAGTACCCATGATCTTATTTCCCACAAAAGATAATCCAGTACCCAATGGAGTCAGGGAAAAGGTCAAATTATCCCCATCTACATCCGAAGCATTGATTTCAAACGAGTATTCATCGTCGACCATGGCATAGGGTAAGGTATCATTAATTTCGTCAAAGGTTGGAGCGTCAGGAACAGGTCGAATTTCGAAAGTTAATCTTTGTGTTATATTTCCTTCATCTACAGACACAGTTAATCCAAGGTCAAAAAAGCCATTATAGTCCTGTGCAGGTTTATATAATAACTCACCCGAGGTATTGTTAAATTCAATAACTCCTGTGTCCGAATTAAAATCATGAAGTTGCCATGAAAAATTTGCATCAAAAGGATGGGATGCATTAAAATCAAAGACCAAGCCATTCGGGTCATCCTCTTCAAGAACAAACTCGAATTGAGTTGAGCGAGCAAACATGGGTGGGAATTTCTGCACCCGTTCCCTTTGCCAACCTGGATTAGTAAATGTTTGTATTGATCCAGCAAGCTCCTGCCCCCCGTTATCTTCTGGCATACCTATAATTATTTCCCCGCTCCTCATATGTATAGAAAAAAGAGACGGTTCAGATGCATTTATGTCAGTATTCTCTATAGTAGAGACAAGATTCCAATCTGAGGCATCCTCTCCTTTTTTGAAAACATAGGCCAATCCACTATTTCCAATACCGGTTGTGCCCACCACAAGGAAATTCTCTTTGGCAGAGATATCATGTGAAAATATTTGGCTAGAATTTTGATTTGGCGGTGTGATTATAGTTTTCTCAATCCACTGCCCATTTTCATATTCAAAAACATAAACTAGACCTACATCCGATCTGTTGTCGTCATCACCATTTTTAGATCCCACAAAAATTATGTTATCAACGATTTCTACTTTGTGACCAAATTGATCACCGTCGGATAAAAATTCAGAAGACAGGACATCTGGAGTTTCTGACCATTCACCCAAACCGTCTTTTTGAAAGACATAGACCAAGCCTGTTTCAGTTTCATCTACTAGAGCATCTGGAGCTCCAACTACCAAAAATTCATTATCTGTTGCTAAATCATAACCAAAAAGGTCACCTGTTATGTTTTGATCATCGCTGGACCAGAACTGCATTCCCTGTACCCAACCAGTACCGTCAAAAGAAAACTGAATCACTTTGCCGATTCCCTTTTCACCAGTATTTTTTTCATGTGGTGAACCTACAAATAATTCGTCTCCTTCATTCCCCAAAACCAATGCATAACCAAACTGCTCATCCAAACTTCCGTTCGAATCCGTTAACTCCTGTACCATCGAATAATTCCCGTCATTTCTTTGATAATAATAAACCTTACCGCGAAAGTCGCTGGCATCTGGCGCACCAATTATTAGTTTATTTTCATAAGTACTAATGGCGGCGCCGAATTTTGTCCTGTTTGATTCACCCGCAGCCAAATTAGGTACAATTTTATGGGATTGTGACAATGAATTGTTCAAGTCTCGCTGAAACAAGTAAACTGCACCAAGATGTGAATTGTCTCCAGGTGCACCCACAACACTCTCATTCCAATCATTAAGAGAAACATCATACCCAAATTCATCTCCTGTATTTAAATCATTTGAGTATGCGGGGATTGTCGCATGATAGGGTGCAATAGAAATTGTGACATTCTTGTCAGTATCATTTGCGTCGTAGAGAAACCACTGGCGATCAGAGAGGTTTGTTGGCGAAAATAACAAATACTGTAATGTACCCTTCGCTTCGTTATTAAAGACATCGGATCCATTATAATCAGAATTAAAAGCATTACTTAGATAGATAGTCTGATTTTCGTCACCACGAAGCCCATAATAATTATTTTCCAAAAGTTCTAGCGACGATGTCTCTGAAAAATTTATATCTAAGACCTGCCCGTTAAGTGAAAATATCGGAAAAAAAAGACAAAATAGAAAGCCTGTTCCGTAATAGACTACGGAACTCAAATTAGCTTTTTTTGATCTAGCCGAGGACAAGGACATGAGAATAAAGGATTATTCTCAAAAGCTTCATCACAGAAAAATCTACGAGGAAGTGTTTAAAAGAAGAATCCTTTCATAAACTCTTCAATTTTCTACATTATTGCAAAGTAAATGCTAAGAAATGTTTTAACAAAACCTAAATCAATAATCTTTAAAACCGACGCTTTGGAACCGCTCTAACAAAAGGGGGTCTTTTAACACTCGGAGCACGCCTTACCAACGGAACCAATCTTGTTGGTTTAGCACGTTTAACCATCTTCGGTCTTTTAACTGTTGGTACGAAAGCAACCGAAGGGGAGCGAGGAGCAAACCTTGCTTTGGGTGCAAGCGGAGACTTTGGTGATAAATTAGTCCTAGTTTTTACAAAAAGAGGTTGAGATTTAGAAACCCTAGGAACTTTCGGCACTTCGGGAACCGAGCGAAAAGCTATTAGTTCTGATTGAAGAATTAATGGGTATAGTAAAAGAAATTTTTTAAGTAGAGACCAAGAATTTCTCGGCAGGATAGACAGAAGACACATTATCAAGCAACCATGGTGAAGGAAAGTAATCTGAAAATATTTCCTGAGCCTCACCATTCTTGTGCATAACGACACTGCTAACATTAATTTCTGGCGTTTTGTGCGGCGCATATAGAATGTCGTCATGAGAGGCATTCATTTTGGAGTTGAATAGTTCCGGAGTCAAGTTCCCGCCTAAATGATCACTCCTGCCAGTTGCGACATGGCAAGTACCAAATATCTTCTCATCTTGGATGTCCTTGCCAGAAACTGGTAACAATTGTGTCCCAAAGCCTAATTCACCAAGTATTCCGGTGGCAGGGTCTTCTTTCAACTGAGTATTCCTGGCATCTACTATTTCTTGATCGCCACTAATCAGGATAGATTTGATGATAGCTCCATCCTCCACAATCATTTCTGCAATCGTCCCATCCGAATACCTGAATGGAAAAGAACCATCAGCTCCGTTAGGTACAAAATAAACTTCACCCGCAGGTAGGTTTGCCACATCAGGCTTACCTGCAGGACACAAGCCATGGCTCTTCTGAGCATCTTGTTTACCACATTTTAATGTAAGCTTAAATGATTGTTCGAGAGCCTTAAAGTTGATGTCAAAATGATCAGTGAAAGTAATGACCTGCCTGAACACCTCGGCTTGTTGACTGATAAAATTGTAATCAACTGAAAGGCCTGAATTAAGTATTATATCATTTAGACCATGCAAGGTTGCACCTCGAAAGCCGTGAATTTTTGCTTGTGCGGTAAGTGGGGCAGTCAAAGAGTAATCAGTGATAGCTAAAATTATATCGTAATTAGGATACACATGACTGCTAAGGCTTCTTGGAGTTCCCGACTCATCGACAGCTCCGTCGTCTGGATCTAAGTTGCTACCGTAAGTTGTTGTGTAAGCGAACAAATCAACATTAGAAACATTGAAGTGCTCGAGTTTTTCATTCCTCAAAGGAGTTAGGAACTTATCTACCGCATGTCTTTGAACAGCAAACTTTTCATCTGCTGTAAAGGATTTTGATTTGATCAGATCCAAATTTGGGAGATCAATTAAAATGCATACTTTTAATGGCTCGGTGGAAGAACCAAAACAAGTAACAAGAAGCTTTTGTAGATCGAATGTGGAAAATTCTGATATATCTGGATTAAACATTTAGTTTTTCTATCACTTTGATTGATAAAACCCAAATACTAAGAGGATTGTCTGAAAAAGAATCAGCAATGCAGATCCAGTAAGCACAAGGTCGAAGTCGCTCGAAATCAACGCCTTGCGCAACTTAAGCCACAAAAATAGCCCAAATACAAAAAGGAAAGTAGTAGCCCAAGCACTAGGTTCTAGAATTGGAGTTAAAATAAAAACAAAAAAAAGACTTAACAAAAATAATATCGATCCAAAATTTCTTCCAAAAAGTACGATTGAAGTTCTTTTTCCTACAATTTTATCTTCATGATAATCCCTGTAATTATTCACAACCAAAAGATTATTTATTAACAAGCCAACTCCAACTGATAAAATAAAATTAGATTCCCAAATGAATCCTACCGAGTTGCAAAGAACCAAATGAGTCACCTCCACTGCAACCACGCCAAAAAATAAAACAACAAATACATCCCCCAAGGCATTATAAGCCAAAGGAAATGGTCCTCCTGTATAGGCTAAAGCACAAAAAACGCTTACAACGCCCACCACAATTAACCATGGACTCCCTTCCACTATTTCTAAAATAGCAAGACCAACAAAGAAAGATAGCAAAAGGATAAAACAAGCCACTGCCAGAACAGATTTAGGCTTTAACCTCCCGGAACTTACCATTCTATCGGGTCCTAACTCTCTGATATCATCCCCACCCTTTTGATGATCGAAATAATCATTAGCCAAGTTTGTAGCTACTTGGACGAGCAGACAATAAACCAAACACAAAGCTGCCACCAATAAAGATACTTCGTCAGATTTCTGCTGAGCCAAGAGAAAACCGGCCGTAATTGGTAATATCGATGCAATAAGCGTTTTAGGCCGTATTGCCAGAAACCAGTACTTAAGCATACAAAAAGAAAAAAGTTTATCTTACAATAGCCATTGGCAATCGAAAGTGATTTCTGAATTTCATTGGAATTCTTCTAAAACCTGAATCTCTCGAAGGGTCTGGGACTTTGTAAGGCCATTGAATATCAACCTGAAGACTAAGGAATCCATTACTCGGGTGATGCTGGTGTCTGTGATCCAGGGGAAACTGCGAACACTTAATGAGGAAATATCTTTCCTCTTCAGGTATCCACCGATGACTGTAGGGAAATGTTTCCTGATGATTTTCATCATAGCCAAAAAGAGAAACGGGATCGCCTGAAGTAGTCTTGTTAAACATAACAGTCCCTCCCATTTCCTTCATAATGATGTCCTGGTTAGGACCCTCGTCAGTTTCATCATCATTCAATGTTGAACTGGAAGCTTCTTCTACAACCTGCTCAAAAGAGACTTCGCCACCCTCTTTTCTGGCAACAAGTAATAGATCAAATTTAGTTTCCGTCTCGCGAGGAAGATCAAATGCACTATACAAACCATCTAACCGTGTGGTGCCGGCTTCTACCATCGTAAAACCCATTCTTTCCAACTCGACCTGAACTCCATCAACAAGTCCGTAGGCAGTATCCTGCTCCCTTACTTTACTAACACCCTCAACACTCCAAGGTAAAAAACCCAGCAAACCTCCAATAAGAAAAGCGAAGACCGCAAGTGCAATTACAACTTCAATCAGTGTAAAACCCCTATTAAATTTAACCTTTTGCAAACTCATGGAAGCTCAAAATCGTTTACATCCAATACAGCAAAACCCCCAAACTGTCTCATTAAAATTCCGGCAATTGCCGAAGGATCATTAAATCGAATTAAGCTATCATCGCTACCAGGATTTGGCTCTCCCACAGCTAAAACCAATTTTGGAGGTAGTAAAATACCGCTTGAATCTTCCTGGCACACTAAATTACCCGCGGAATCAAATTCCACATAGTTAAAACTTTCACTCCCACCCTCTTTCCTCTTTCCCTTAAATGCTGCATCTAATTCAAACGGTTCACTTTCTTTGTTACTCCAAGTGGAATAAGCATCACTTCGCCATCCATCGGGTTGTGAAGATGAATCATCACTTGCAGGCACGAAATATATTCTGTCAGTCAAAAATTTTCCCTCGCCAGCAACCACCCAACTTTCTGATTCATTTTCATCTCGGTAAACAATTTCTACATAACGATGATAACGATCTTGGTTATCAGTATCACTATTGATCAAAAGCCTTGTTTCTAGACCAGAGAGGGCAGCTTGTGTACGAGCTTTTTGTACCATGCCCAATAACTGTCTTTGAGCTGCACCAAGTTCGTTTCCTCCACCGCCTAGTATACTGAAACCTACCAGTCCCATCATTACACCCATGATAGCGAGTACAATGAGGAGCTCCATTAGTGTAAACCCTCGTTTCATGGTCTTCACATGAAATGATTACTTATTGATTAAAGTACTTTTTAATATCCCATGAAAATACATTGCCGGAATCACTATCCCCGGAAGGGTCTTCCAATACATATATTCCCACTTTATCGCGAATAACTTTAAATTTCTCGGATGCCTCTTCAATTTCATCTGATTCATAGTCGGAAGTTAAAGCCTCCTTTATCTCATCGACAGCTTTGGAAGAAAGCTCAATTAATCCATCTCCGTCATGATCGACCAAGACGCGAATATGTTTCCCTCCCCAGGCATCTGCTAAATAACCATCATCGCCAAACTCATCCTCCGAGAAGGAATGAAACTCGCGAGCCTTCCGGTTCTGATCGAGTAAATCCCCATCCAGGCTTGTCCATGTTTGGGCATTCACATCCCATTTTCTACCTTTGAGTGCGGCAAGGAAAAAATCGTGATTTTCCTCGTTTGACAACAACATGGGTTCGCCTTCTTCTCCTTCCAAAAGGAATGGAGGGTAGTATTTATAATGTTCTTTATACTGGTAGATCTGAGTCACCCATGATCGGAAAATTGCTTGGGTCTTGGTTCCCTTTGAACCACTGAGCAAATCAAAGACTTTTGGGCCCAGCAGTCCCATTAACACACCCAGTATTGCAATCACAACCAGTAGTTCAATTAGTGTAAATCCTCTTTTATTATTCATATTTGTAATTCAATGTTCATCACCACTTCCCGGGCTCTGTTTCTGGAATGTTATCGTTATCAAAAGATTCCTTCATCGGGGTGCTTGTGAGTTCAGTGTTAAATTCCGAGGATTTTTCATCCGCACCTTTACTGAAAAGAAGAAAACCGCTGTGCCCATCCATGCGAGGGTACTCATAGATGTATGCATTGCTCCATGGATCGATCATAAACACCTCAACCTCCTTACCAATATTTCCTAATAATTGTTCTCCGGTTAAGGAATAAGGCTCCACACTTTCACCATCTCGCTGTCCGAGTGTAAAACTATCGGCGGGAAGAAAAGACTTTCCCCTTTCGTCTCTGGGTACCTCATCTCCATCTGAATCAAGCCATCCGGATAATGACATAAATAGGATTTTACCTCTTAATTCCGCACTACTTCCTTCGTCGGTTATAGGATAATCCCCATATTCGGATTTAAATTGTGCAAGTGCCAAAGAGATTGATTCAATTTCAGATTTTGCTTTCTTTTCTTCCTGTGCACTGAAAAGGAAACCAGCACCTGTAAAAATAATTCCCAAGAGAATGGCAATTATGATGATCACAACCATCAACTCCATAAGAGTGAATCCTTTGCTTCGATTTTCGGGCTGGTGCATTTGTCGTGGAGATTTCAGAAAATAAATTATTTTGTCAATGATTTCGTTTCGTTGATAACTAATTGCACCTTGATTACCTAGAAATTCCGAATTTGGCTGACAGACTTTTTAACTCCGGGAATCCGCAAAGAAAAAGAACCACAGTATAAGATATCAGACCCACTGGAATCATAATCAATAGATTTATTACGTGGTCAAATTTTGCTTGAGGATCTCCCATTATTCTTTGCACAGAAGAAATAATAAAAAACATCCCCAAAGCACTTAAAAAAATATAAGGTAGGGAAATGGAATTTCTTTGGATTAAGCTGATTATTTTCAAGTGATTCATCCGGAAACCGAGATAGCAAGTTTGCAACATGGCAGAAATCACATTAGCCCAAGCTAATCCTTCAGCCTGATATTCTCCAATCAATGCAATACTTAAAAGCACATTTACGGCAAGACTAACAAAGGCTGCCTTCACAGGAATTCTCATGTTTTTTTCGGAGTGAAAAACCTTAACCAAAAATGTGGAAAGTGCGTAAAAGGGTAAACCTACGCAGTAAATAGCCAAAATTACATTGGAAGCAGTAACTTCCTCCGCCCCAAATTCACCCCATCTAAACAGAGTTGTAAGAATGGAATCTCCAAGAAGAGCCAAACCCACCGCCGAGGGTATGGTAATGGCCGCAGTTAGACGAAGTCCGCTTAACGCTTTATCCCAAAAATTCTTTTCATCTTTTAAACTTTTCGCTTTGGACATTTCTGGGAAGTAAACAGTCGCAATGGATATAGCAAAAATTCCTAAAGGAAGCTCAATCAAACGGGATGAAATGAAAAGGTAACTCATCCCTCCACTTTCATCCAAAGTGTAAGCAAACAACCTGGAAATAAGAATATTAGCCTGACCGACAGCCGCACCCAAAGCTCCTACCCAAAACAAAGATTTCAGCTGCGTGAATTCATTAGAACCAGACAAGGTAAATCTCCATTTCCAACCAAAAAGCCTCTTCAACTGAATCCATGGCAAAGAGAGTTGCAATGTGCCTGCCAGAATAACACCCATACAAAGCAAGGCGGCAAGCTCGATATCTTCTAATAACAGAACAAACTTCCCTGCAAGCATCGCAACAATCATACATAAGTTGAGCATGACAGGAGAAAATGCACCTTCAAAGAATCTCCCAAAGCTGTTTAACGAGGCAACAATCAGGGCTGAAATGCATATAAAAATAATGTAGGAAAATGAAATTCCATTAAGAAAAAGGCCTACTTTCCATTTCTCTAATAACGAAAATTCACCCCGCCCCCCAAAATATGAAAAGGAGCAAACCACAAAACTAAGAATCCCCAAAAAAAGAATCATTCTTGTGATTACCTGGTTAAGAAAGGCAAAAGCATTTGCTCGAGACCCCCCATTAGTAGTTTCTGTAAAAATCGGTAAAAATGCTGAAGTTAGTGTACCTTCACCAAACATCCTTCGGAATAAATTTGGGAAAGTAAATGCGAGAATGAACGCCTCTCCTATTAGCGAAGCTCCAAAGCAACTAAAGAAAAGACTATCTCTGCCAAGTCCTAAAAAACGAGAGAGAAGAGTAAGGAGACTTACAACTGAAAGATGACTAAAAAGCTTACCCATCAAAGCTATCTTTGTAGTGAAAAATTAATTGGAGGAATTACATTCCTTAAGCAACTGCTCTGCTTCTGCAGCTGGATCATCATGGTTTTGTTTTCGGGCAAGTTCCAAAGACAATTCTAGATTCTGTTTTGCTTTTTCAATCTTACCAAGTTGAAGATAGGTTCTACCTAAGCTCAGTGTGGCAATCAGCCAATCCGGTTTAGCTTGTACGCATTTTTCCAGTTCCCTGCATGCCAATGTATGATTGTCTTCATCCAAGAAGGCTTGTGCCAGGCTAAATCGGTAAAAGACTTGATCAGGTTTTAATTTTAGCTTTTCCGTAAGCTCATCGGTCCTTTTCGACATCTTTAATGTTTAAGATATTCGAATAGAAACGGCGGTTGAATTGTCCACCCCGCCTTTTTGATTTGCACTGTCGATAAGTGCGTGAACAAATTCTTTGGAGTCTAGTGTGCTCCCCAGTTCATCAATTTCATCCAACTCGAGCATATTCTTAACTCCATCAGAACATATAAGAATTTGGTCTCCTCGGTTTGCTTGATGCTCACCTAAATCAACTTCAAAGTCTATGTCCTGCCCCATGCATCGAGTCAATGTATGCATATAGTGCTCAGGCATATCGTTTGCAGCCTCAGGACCGTGTTTATCGATTAACTCGTCTCCAAGAGTGTGACACTTGGAAATTTTCTGAAAACCAGAACCTTGGTTCAAAAAGATTAAAGAATCACCAACATGGGAAAAAATAAATTTATCGCTAAGCAATCGAACCGCAGAAAATGTGGTAGCAATACCATTTTCTCCACCGACTAACTGCCCGCAATCAACAATATCCTTGTGAATCAGGGAAGATATCTGGCGCAATTCCTCTATTGTCGAACAATCATCAGAATCATGAACTAACGCAGCAAAGAACTTAACAGCTAAACGACTAGCCAAATCTCCAAAGGGTAACCCACCTACACCATCAGCAACGCAGAAGATTCCCTTTTCATCGTCTAGTAAAAGAGAGTCTTCATTCTTTTCGCGAACGAAGCCTACATCAGAATGTCCGTATGAAGTGAATTGCATGATCAGAAATCTCTAGAGCATACAAACTTATGCGTTAAGTCAATTTGCAAAAAATCAGCAAAATTCATTTAGTTATTCAAATATTTCATCGAATTCTTCCAATTGTTCAGTATCAAAGTTTGCATTCGGCAATTCTGATAAAAAATGAGTTCCATACCTCTTATTTAGGATGCGGGAATCAAGAATCAATAAATCCCCAATATCCGTATGAGAGCGAATCAATCGACCAATCCCCTGACGGAAACGAATGACCGCTTTGGGAATAGTTATTTCCATGAAGGCACTTTTTCCTTCCGCCTCCAATCTTTCAGTTTTTGCCTCCATGATCGGATGGCCGGGGTTCTCAAAAGGTAATCGAGTCAAAATCACCTGCGATAAGCAGGGCCCCTTGGCATCAAACCCCTTCCAAAAGCTTTCGGCACCAAGAAGTAAAATATCCTCCTCTTCGACCATTTTACTCCGCAACTCAGATCGAGAAAAGCCCTGCCCCTGTGCATAGACTGACCGCCCGAGCTTAGACCATGGAGCCCGGAGATTATGGTAACAATACTCCAGGTCTGCATAGTTGGTGAACAAAGCAAGGGTCCCTCCCTCCATGGATCGGGCAGCTGAATCAATAGAGTGTACGAGGCATTTTAGATATAAGGCCCTATTTTTGCCCTGAGGTTCCGGAAAATCAGACATAATTCGGACCTGCATATTATTCTCATAATCAAAGGGAGATTCTACCACCCTCTCCTCCACCTCATCCACCCCCACCTCTTTTCGGAAGGAATCTGCCTTCCCTTTTCGGGTCAGGGTTGCACTGGTCATGACAATGGAGGATTGTTTGGCAAAAAGTTCCTCCCGTAATATCTCAGCAACCTTTAGAGGAGCACTCCGGAGATGAATGATTTGATTCTTTTTTCCCGTCCTTTCCATCCAGTAGACCGCATCAGGGTTTTTCAGATCAAAAACCTCGGACAAACCATTCAAATATCCCTGCATCCGCTTCGCCTGGTCCTTAATTTCCAGTTTGGCGGTTTCATCCTCACAAAGCTCCCCTAATTCCACAAGTTTTCGTAATAACAAACTGAGAGGCGGAAAAACCTCCATCGGCAGCCTCCCCTTCTCTAATAACCGGGAACGGTCTTTTTGCCCCAGACTTTCCACATGTAAAAACTGAAAGAAATCATCCACCGCCTGAATCGCATTCTCAACCGCCTCAAAATCCGACAACCTGCCTGCCATTTTCAGTAACCCCTTCCCACGCCTCGGGTTATATAGTCTCCGCAAAAAAGTCTCCAAAGCCCAGGAACTGATGGACAGACCGAGATGATCGCTGGCCACATCCGGCATCTCATGAGCCTCATCAAAAACAATAAAATCGTCCGCAAATAATACCCCACCCTCTTCATCTCCCGGACCAAACCCGGCTCCCAGCAAAGAAAAAAGCAGGCTGTGATTTACGATGACTAGGTTTGCTCCCTCCACTCGGGCCCGTGCTTTCCGGTAACAACAATGATCGGGATGACATCTCTTGTTTGAACA
>PATX01000042.1 GCA_002713685.1 Opitutia bacterium
CCCTGCCCAATTCGGTTGGGTCCTCCTCCCAGAATCATGATTTTCTTCTTATCCGAAGACTGCATTTCATTTTCGTCCCCGTAGGAAGAATAGTAGTAAGGAGTGTAGGCCTCGAACTCAGCTGCACAGGTATCGACGAGTCGATAGGTGGTGCTGATCCCTAAATCCTCTCGCTTTTGACGGACTTCCGATGGCTCGCACGACCAAAAGTCAGCCAATTGACGATCGGAGAACCCGGCCTCCTTGGACTGACGCATGGATTCATAATCCACCGAATTTAAATCAGACGCAGCAATCTCTTTTCCAATCAGGAAAATCTGCTCGAGTTGTTTTACAAACCATGGATCGATCCCGGATTGTTCGGAAATCTGCTCGGAGGTAAATCCCTCCTCAAATGCTTTAAAAAGGAACTGAGGGCGTTCCGCGGATGGTCTTTTCACGCCTGCACGGATGGCGGATTTATCTAGATCCTGATCCGCCAGTTTTCCAGATTCAAATCCTTTCAGTCCAATCTCGAGGGAACGCATTGCTTTTTGAAAAGATTCCTTGAAGGTGCGACCAATCGCCATGGCCTCCCCCACTGATTTCATCGCGGATGTAAGAGTGGAATCTGTATCCGGGAATTTTTCGAATGTGAAACGGGGCACTTTCGTGACCACA
Organism: Opitutia bacterium; assembly: GCA_002713685.1. Classification (GTDB taxonomy): domain Bacteria; phylum Verrucomicrobiota; class Verrucomicrobiia; order Opitutales; family Seribacteraceae; genus Seribacter. The sequence goes on from PATX01000042.1 coordinate 661, forward strand.
TAATCAATCGAAGGCTCGAAACAGGCGGGCGTTTCCTTGGTGACATCATTTTGCAATTCATCCAGGGAATATCCAACTGCCAGTTTGGCGGCAAATTTGGCGATGGGAAACCCGGTCGCTTTCGATGCGAGAGCTGAACTACGCGAGACCCGTGGATTCATCTCGATTACCACCATCCGGCCATCCTCCGGGTTGGTGGAGAATTGGATATTACTCCCCCCCGTCTCCACACCAATTTCACGAATACAGGCAAATGAGGCGTCGCGCATGAGTTGGTACTCCTTATCGGAAAGAGTCATCGCAGGAGCAATGGTAATGGAATCACCAGTGTGCACACCCATGGGATCAAAATTTTCAATGGAACAAATGACCACGCACTGGTCTTTGTAATCCCTCATTACCTCCATCTCGTACTCTTTCCACCCGAGCAGGCATTCCTCCATTAGCACCTGACTTATCGGAGAAGCTTCCAGGCCTTTAACCATCATCTGATCAAACTCTTCGCGGTTGTAGGAAATGCCTCCACCGGTACCTCCGAGCGTGTATGCAGGACGAAGAATAATCGGGAAATCACCCAATTCATCCAAATGAGACTGGGCTTCTTCCAAAGAATTAACTGAAAAAGACTTGGCTACATCCAAACCAATATCGAGCATCGCCTGCTTAAAAAGCTCGCGGTCCTCCCCTTTTTTGATCGCATTTGGTTTTGCCCCAATCATTTCCACTCCGTTGGCTTCGAGAATTCCCTGTTCAAAAAGTTCGAGGGATAAATTCAGACCTGTCTGGCCACCCAGGGTAGGCAAAAGAGCATCGGGTTTTTCTTTTTCAATAATTTTGGTAACACTCTCCACCGTCAAGGGTTCGACATAAGTGGCATCCGCAAATTCCGGGTCCGTCATGATGGTGGCCGGATTACTATTAACCAGGGAAACCCGGTAACCTTCTTCGCGAAGGGCTTTACAGGCTTGGGCACCACTGTAATCAAATTCGCAGGCTTGCCCTATAATTATGGGGCCTGAACCGATGATAAGGATGTGCTCGATGTCTTGTCTTCTGGGCATTTGAGTGGGTTACTTATTTTTATTCAAAAAAAAGGCTCCCTTGGGAGCCTTTTGGAAATTAATGATTTAATTCAAAATTTGGGCGTAGGAGTTAGGAACTCGCTTTGTCGACACAGCTTCCGCAACAAAAGGCAACCACGACAGGCTTTTTAGCAGGCTTGCTGGAGAACGGACACTTTTTGTTGCCTGCTTTCACTTTCTTAACCAAACCTTTCACATCCTTTGCTGCTTTCTTCACGCAATTATTGCAGCAGACATTGAAGGTAAGAACTTTCTCGGCTTTCACACTCTTTCCTGAGAAGGGACAATCTGAGTTTACCGGGGAGACTTTTTTGGCCGCGGAAAAGAAAAAAGCCATCGATAAAATACTTATAAAAGTGAGAATTCTTTTATGTGTCATATTCATGGTCTGTATTTTTACTTCACGAAAATGAGAATCTCAAGCAATAAACATTCACATTTTCAGGCGATTGGGGGTAAGTCTCCGCCACCGACAACTGCGGCAAGAGCAGGCTTAATCTTCTCACTTCCGGAAACCAATTGAATGGTTTTCCCAATCGTCAGATGATTACGAAGGGATTCCACAATTGCGGTGGCCAAGTCCTCGCGAGGCAAAAAACCATGATGGGGAAGTTTTTCAGATGCCTGAATTCGGCCAGTCCCTTTTTCATCAATCAAAGTACCGGGAGCTAAAATGGTGTAATCCAGCTGGGATGATCGCAATCTTGCATCCGCCACTCCCTTGGCCCGCAAATAATGCTGAATCCGGTCTGACTCACTGTTGGGATCTGCACCAATCGCACTGATCATTATAAATCGACGAACACTCTGCTTTTCGCAGTCATCCATCAACAGGATAGCTGCATTCTGATCAACATCGGTAGTTTTATCAGGGCCCGTTCTGGATCCTGATCCCGCAGTGAAAATAACTGCATCCAGACCAGGGAGAAATTCGGACACTCCTGACTCCAAATCTCCGGTTATGGCGGGAACGCCAATTCCGGTGAACTTGGTTTGCTGCCTGGCATCCCGAATCAGGGCCACCGGAGAAAAGTCATTGGCTCCCCAAAACTTTCCACTCAAAAGGGTGCCCACCTTGCCATTGGCTCCGACAATTAGTACTTTCATAAAGACCTTGCTACTTTCCCTTCAAGGACATGGCAAGGTCTAGCTTTCCAACAAGCGAATTTGTTCGTCGATTGGTAAAGATTTTAGTAAGAGTTAATGCTCCAAAAATGACCATACGCACACGAATTGCCCCCTCTCCAACAGGATCTCCCCATGTAGGCACAGCTTACATGGCCTTGTTCAACCTTGCCTTTGCCCGAAAGCATGACGGCAAGATGATCCTACGAATTGAGGACACCGACCAATCCCGCTCGACCAAAGAGTCGGAAGATGCGATTCTTTCATCCTTGAAGTGGCTAGGTCTCGACTGGGATGAGGGACCGGATTGCGGTGGTGAGTTTGGCCCCTATCGGCAAAGTGAGCGTCTCGACATTTATAAAGCAGCCATCCAAAATCTTGTCGATGCCGGCTATGCATATCCTTGTTTCTGTACTGCAGAACGACTGAATGAACTCCGGAAGAGACAGATGGAAAACAAAGAAACTCCCCGCTACGACGGACATTGTCTGAGCCTGAGCAAGGAGGAGATCGAACAAAAAATGCAGGCAGGGGAAAAATATGTCTACCGTTTGAAAATACCCGATGAAGGGGTCTGTGAATTTGAAGACGAACTTCGAGGAAAAGTCTCCATAGAATGGAGCCAGGTGGATCATCAAATAATTCAAAAATCGGATGGCTTCCCCACCTATCATTTGGCGAGTGTAGTAGATGATTACCACATGAAAATCACCCATGTGATCCGTGGAGAAGAATGGATAAACAGTACGCCCAAGCACATCCTTTTATATGAAGGGTTTGGATGGAAACCTCCCAGTTTTGCCCATCTCCCCCTTCTACGGAACCCGGATAAATCAAAACTTTCCAAACGGAAAAACCCCACAAGTATCGATTATTACAAGGATGCCGGATTTATTCCGGAAGCTGTGGTCAATTATCTGGGCATGATGGGGTACACCTTGCCTGACCAAAGAGAAATTTTTGATTTCAAGGAAATGAGTGACTCTTTCGACATCAAAAGGATGAGTCTGGGTGGTCCCATTTTCGATATTGCCAAGTTGAAGTGGCTGAACGGTCGTTATCTGCGAGAAAAACTGTCTCCGGAAGAGGTATTACAAAGAATGGTGGAATGGAAAGCCAATCCTGAATTCCTGGGAAAGATTCTCCCTCTCGCCCTGCAAAGGCTGGAAACTCTATCTGATTTTTTCCCACTCGCTCAATTTTTATTGAACGACGCCCCCGAATACACGATGGAAGCCCTAGAGGGCAAATTGGAACCGGGCATGCCCGCCAGGTTATTGAAAATCGCCGAATGGGAATTGGAAAAAGTTTCATCATGGAACCGAGAGTCCCTGTCATCTCTTTTTCAGAAAATAGCAGAAACTGAGGAATTAAAACTGAAGCAAATACTCGCTCCCTTCTTTGTCGCAATCAGTGGTAGCACGGTATCGCTCCCGTTGTTTGACAGCCTCGAATTACTGGGACCGGACCTGGCAAGAACGCGCATCCGGATTGCCCTCGAAAAATTGGCCACTGCAGGCGTCGGGTTAAGCAAAAAAGGACTTAAAAAATTGGAGAAGGAATACTCCCAAAGATACGGTAACCGGATCGACTAAATAAAAATTTAAAAATCATGGAAGAGAACGATTCAGAAAAACCACAGGATTTTATCCGGGCTCATATTTCGGAAGATGTAGCCAATCAAAAAAATGATGGGCGTGTGCATACAAGATTTCCGCCCGAACCTAATGGATATCTTCATTTGGGACATGCCAAGAGTATCTGCCTGAATTTTGGAATCGCCAAAGAATTTAATGGTCTCTGCAACCTACGACTCGATGATACTAACCCATCGGCAGAGAAAGTAGAGTATGCCAAGGCGATTCAAAAGGATGTAAAGTGGCTCGGATTTGACTGGGAAGAACGTCTTTTTCATGCATCCGATTATTTTGATCAACTGCATCAATGGGCAGTCCAACTGATCAAAGATAATAAAGCTTTTGTCTGTGACTTAAATTTTGAAGAGATGCGAGCCCATCGGGGAAATCTTACTGATGCGGGCAAAAACAGCCCTTTTCGGGATAGATCGGTGGAAGAGAATCTTGATTTGTTCGCAAAAATGAAAGCTGGAGAATTCGATGAAGGCACCAAAACCCTTCGGGCCAAGATCGATATGAGTTCACCCAACCTAAATCTTCGGGATCCAGTCATTTATCGCATCCTTCATCAGGAGCATCCGGAGACCGGAGACCAATGGAAAATCTATCCATCCTATGATTTTGCTCATGGGCAGTCGGACTCACTGGAAGGGATCACTCATTCTCTTTGCACATTGGAATTTGAACATCACCGTCCCCTATATGACTGGTTTTGTGAAAACCTGAAGATTCATCATCCCCAACAGATTGAATTTGCCCGCCTTAACTTGAACTACACCGTAATGAGCAAAAGAAAAATGCTCCGGTTGGTGGAAGAAGGACATGTCGACGGTTGGAATGACCCAAGAATGCCAACTTTGAGTGGCATGCGCCGTAGAGGATTCACTCCTGCCTCGATCCTATCCTTTTGTGAACGAGTGGGACTGGCGAAACGGGAAAACATTATTGAAATGGAACTATTAGAGTTCTGTCTCAGGGAGGATTTAAACAAATGTGCGCAACGCAGACTTGGGGTACTCGACCCTCTGAAGGTAACTATTGCCAATTATCCGGACGGACAGGTTGAAGAACTCGATGCGGTTAATAACCCAGAGGAACCGGAAACCGGAACCCGCAAAGTAAGTTTTTCAAAAACCATCTTTATAGACCGCAATGATTTCATGGAAGACCCACCCAAGAAATACTTCCGTATGGCGATCGGTAAAGAGGTACGCTTAAAATATGCATATTATGTCACCTGCCTGGAAGTGATTAAAAACGATCAGGGCGAGATCACAGAACTGATTTGCGAATATGATCCGGAAAGTCGTGGAGGTGGCACGCCGGACGCAAGAAAAGTAAAGGGTACCATTCAATGGGTCGATTCAACGACGGCGGTCAATCCGGAAATTCGTCTCTATGAACGACTCTTTAAAGTACCCAACCCCGATGAAGTTGAAGAAGGAAAGGATTACATTAGTAATTTAAACTCGGATTCCCTCACTTCCATATCGAATGCCTTAGTGGAAGCAAGTATCCAGGAAATGAAAGCAGGAGAAGCTTTTCAATTGGAGAGGATCGGCTATTTCACCATTGATTCCAAAGCACAAGAAGATGGTAACCTCGTCCTTAATCGTAGTGTCGCCATGCGGGATAGTTGGGCAAAAAAACAAGGCAAATAGCCGGTAAGCGGAAATCTAACTGCATGGATTCATGCTTGCCATCAGCCTATCTTTTGAGATCATAAAAAAAAGTTTGTTACCCCAAGAGTATCAATCAATCAGCCCAATTAAAATATGAGTAAACAAGAATCTGAACCAGATATGAAATTATTTTGGGGGTGTTTCATCGCCCTCATTACGACTGCTTTTGCTTTCATTACAAGAGCTTTCCTCGTAAATGCTGCCCCCTTCTGGCCTAGCACTTTTGGGCTGGACCAAGTTCAGGCTCAGGAACTCTTCGGAGCGGGAATCTGGCCCTTCGCGATCAGTATCATCGTTTTCAGTCTAATTATTGATAACATCGGATATCGGGCGGCAATGATATTTAGTTTCATTTGCTATGCCTTCTACGCATTTCTAGCCTTTCAGGCATATGGAGTTGTTACTGCAGATGGATTAGAAGGAGATGCCCTCAAAGCCGCTCAGGGAGAAGCATATAATCTTCTCTATTGGGGTTCTGTGATTCTTGGATTAGGTAATGGCACTGTGGAAGCCTTTATCAACCCTGTTGTTGCAACCATGTTCAAAAAGGACAAGACCAAATGGCTCAACATTCTGCATGCCGGATGGCCAGGTGGTTTGGTGATTGGTGGTATTCTTACGATCCTTCTTGGTGCACAAGCGGCTGAAGATTGGAGAATCCTTATCTATCTTATCGCCATTCCTGCAGTTATTTACTTAGTAATGCTCCTTAAGGTAAAATTCCCAGTCAACGAACGGGTTGAATCAGGAACTTCCTACAAAGAGATGCTTGCTGAATTTGGTGCTATTGGGGCACTCATTGCAGGATATCTGATCTTCAGACAATTGGGCATGGTATTTGGCTGGTCTGATAATGCAGTTTATGGCCTAACTGCGGTTGCCACCATTGGATACGGATTATATTGCAAATCCTTGGGACGCCCACTGTTGATTTTCATGTGTATCATCATGATACCTCTTGCCACAACTGAACTTGGTACAGATGGTGCCATCTCAGGACTGATGGAAGAGCCAATGAAAGAAGCCGGTTACAATGGTTTATGGGTGCTTATTTACACATCCGCGATCATGATGGTTCTCAGATTTTGGTTTGCCGGTCCGATTGTTGAAAAACTCGGGCCTCTTGGACTCTTGGCAACCTCAGCCGTCTTGGCAATTGCAGGTCTGTATCTTCTCAGCACTGCTTCCGGGCTTACTGCTATCTTCGTTTTCGCAACACTCTATGGATTCGGAAAAACATTCTTCTGGCCAACTACACTTGGTGTTGTTTCAGAGCAGTGTCCAAAAGGCGGAGCCCTTACCCTTAATGCAATCGCAGGTATCGGGATGCTTGCGGTAGGTATTCTTGGTGGACCAGTAATCGGTAAAATGACCGAGGACTCCATTAAATTGTCTGTCGAAGAGGCAAATTCTGCAGAAACATACAAAAAGATTTCCAACGACAGCACTTATTTCCTGGGGGATTACACCGCAGTAGATGCCTCCAAAGTAGGTGACCTGCCTGAAGAAGAGCAAGCTACAGTTCAGGAAAGTATTCAAAGCGGTAAGCAAGGATCTCTGGCTAGCGTAGCGATCTTCCCTATATTTATGTTAGCTTGTTATATCGCTTTAATCTTCTATTTTAGAGGCAAGGGCGGCTACAAGCCTGTCGAGATCTAAGAGATCTTCTAAATTCTCTTTACAATAAAAGCCATATCCTTTGGGATATGGCTTTTTTGTAAGGTTATCACTCCCAACGCAAAATTTTAATCACAACCCTGAACCAAATTAGAAAACACTATGGCTAAGAAAAAACCATTGCGCATCGGATTAATCGGTTACGGCTTTATGGGCCGCACCCACTCCAACGCCTTCCGTAAAGTTCCTAACTTCTTTCCGGAATTAAAATACGAACCACAACTTGCCGCAGTTTGTGCCCGAAACAAGGAACGAGCTGAAGACTTTGCCGAGCAATGGGGATACGAATCCGTAGAAACTGACTGGAAGAAATTGATCGCCCGGGACGACATCGATGTAATCGATATTGCCGCCCCCAATAATGTGCACCATGAAATTGCGATTGCCGCGGCCAAAGCGGGAAAAGCCATACTTTGCGAAAAACCACTGGCTCTCAACTGTAAAGAAGGTGAAGAAATGGTTCGCGAAGTGGAAAAAGCCGGTGTGCCCAACATGGTTTGGTATAATTACCGTCGTATTCCTGCGGTCACCTTAGCCAAGGAAATGATTGATGAAGGACGTCTTGGCAAAATTTATCACTACCGTTCAAACTTCCTTCAGGATTGGACGATTAGTGAAGACTTGCCCCAAGGTGGTGAGGCTCTTTGGCGCCTGGACGCTAAAATTGCAGGAAGTGGAGTAACCGGTGACTTGCTTGCCCACTGTATAGATACTGCAATTTGGCTGAATGGACCGATTGTAGAAGTAAGTGCGATGACAGAGACTTTCATCAAGGAAAGAGTTCATGCAACAACCGGAAAAAAAGCTAAAGTTACCATTGATGACGCTTGTGCATTTCTTGCCAAGTTTGCAAATGGATCGCTTGCCATCTTTGAATCCACTCGTTATGCACGCGGTCACAAGGCTCTTTACACCCTTGAAATCAATGGTGCCGATGGTTCTCTTGCCTGGGATTTACATGACTTACACCGTCTTGAATATTTTGAGCACGACAAAGAAGATGCCAAGACTCGCGGATGGCGCTCGATCCATGTCTCGGACGGAGGCGAACATCCATACATGGACAAATGGTGGGTGCCCGGGCTCAACATCGGATATGAGCACAGCTTCATCAACCAGTTTGCTGACTTTGTCGCCGGATACGGTTCGCGTAAAAAGCGCCCACTTCGCCCAGACTTCCGAGATGCACTCGAGACTCAGTATATTTGCGAAGCAGTACTCGATTCAGCTAAATCCGGACGCTGGAAAAAAGTCGGAAAGATCCGTTCAAAAGCTAAATAAGCTTTTATATAAGAGCTTTAATTCTTTCAAAAGGAGCCAAGCGTCAATGCTTGGCTCCTTTTTTTACAAAAATCAGTTGCTTTCAGCTTGCAGGATACACCAAGGTTGAAATCATAATAAAACTTATGAAATCCTTACTTTCTATTCTGTTAATTATCTCCAATTTTCTTGTGACAGCCGATGCTGGAGACTGGCCAAGTTGGCGCGGTCCTGCCCGTGATGATGTATCCAAGGAAAAAGGTCTGCTTAAAAGTTGGCCATCCAATGGACCGAAGAAAGTATGGATGAGCAATGATGCGGGTCTCGGATACGCGGGATTTTCAGTTGCAAATGGTGCCCTTTATACCATGGGGGCCTTTGGCGGAACTGAAAAACTGATTGCCTATCGCGCAATTTCAAGTTCAGCGACCAACAAAAAAGTATGGGAACTGGAAGTTGGAGACCTTTTGACCAATGGCTGGGGTGACGGACCACGAACCACTCCCACTGTTTCAAACGGCAAAGTCTATGCTCTGGGCGGGAAAGGAAACCTGGTCTGTGCGGATGCTAAAACTGGCAAGAAGCTTTGGGATGTGCACATGGTAAAAGACCTGGGTGGAAAAGTTCCCGGGTGGGGATATACCGAGTCTGTTTTGGTTGATGATGGACGGGTAATCTGTACCCCAGGCGATAAAGGGGGTGCTCTCGCCGCATTGGACGCCAACAGCGGAAAAATTTTGTGGAGATCCGAGGAGTTTACAGAACCGGCTCAATATTCATCCCCCATCGTGATAAATCATGGCGGTAAACGTCAATATGTTCAGCTCGTAATGAAAAAACTGGTAGGGCTCGACGCCAAAAATGGAAAAGTAGTCTGGGTCTCAGACTGGCCAGGGAAAGTGGCGGTTATCCCCACTCCCATTTACAGTGATGGGCATGTTTATATTTCCTCGGGCTATGGAATTGGATGTAAACTCGTCGAATTGACCTCCTCCGGGGCAAAGGATGTTTATGACAATAAGATCATGAAGAACCATCACGGTGGAGTCATCAAGATTGGTGAGCATGTATATGGCTACTCCGACGGATATGGCTGGGTTTGCCAAAATTTCAAAACCGGCGAATTAGTATGGAATGAGAAAAAAGCCCTTGGCAAAGGAGCCATCGCTTATGCGGATGGTCACCTCTATTGCCTGGGAGAAGGTGATGGCAGGGTCATTTTAATCGAAGCCACCCCCAAAGGATGGAATCCTAAAGGCGAATTCACCATCTCCCCCCAGACCAAGCAAAGAAACCCAAAAGGGAAAGTTTGGACTCACCCGGTCATTTCCAACGGTAAGATGTACTTAAGGGACCAGGAGCTTATTTTCTGCTACGACATCAGTAGCTAGATCATCTAGGTGCTAAGGGATTTATTCTAGTCCTAAGACTTTCTTCCCCTCTTCCGAAATCATGCGTGGATTCCATTGAGGTTCCCACACAATATCTACCTGGGCTGACTGTACGCTACCTAATTTCTCAATTCTGGTTTTAGCATCATCGGCAATGACTGGGCCCATGCCGCAGCCCTGTGCAGTAAGGGTCATTTTTATAAAAATTTGCTTACCAGACTCACCCTCTTCAGTTTTCAGATCATAGATAAGGCCAAGATCGACAATATTGACGGGAATTTCTGGGTCAAAACATCCGCGAAGTGCATCCCAAACTTGTTTCTCGTCAAAGGGCCCTGTGGACTCCTCAGCCTGGTCGGCCTGTAAAACTTCTTCCTTAATCTCATCTCCCAAAGCCGAGAGCTGGTCTTCCCCTACCCTATACATACCAGTGGCATCGCGAAGTGTTACTGAATTGCCCAAGGATTGGGCGATCGTGTAAGTCGCACCTTCCGCAAGAGTAACTTGATCCCCTGCTGGAATAATCGTGGCAACACAGTTTGAATTGAGCGTAATTTCCTTATTCATAATTTTATTTTCCATGAGTTAAAACCAAGCTGAGCACGATACCAAGGGAGAATGCCATATACTCCCAGTGGATCGTTCAGAGAATTCAGGATTGGTTCGGCATCAGAAAGTTTTTGTAAGAGTGGATTATCAAAGGAAGTCCCTCCCAAGGAGATGCCATCCTGGCGGACTTCTAATAATTCAGCAATGGCTTCTGCAGGTGTTCTCACTTTGGGAAATTCCTCGATTTCAAAATCTTTCCCAAGGTCGGCTAACTCGGCAGCAACCGTGATTGCTTGAGACAGTCCCCCTAATTCATCCACCAAACCAAGATCATAAGCTTCCTTGCCAGTCCAAACTCTTCCTTCTGCCAAATTTCCCACATCGGCAAGAGATAATTTTCGACTCTCTCCGACAAGTGAAAGAAATCGTTCGTATGTCTGGTTGACATACTCCTGAATAATCGAGATTTCCTGATCGGTCTTAGGTCTCGCAATGGAAAAAATATCAGAAGACTCGTTTGTTTTCACCCGATCCCAATTTAAGCCATAACTCGAACCAAGAGACTTCAGATTGGGAAGAATACCAAATACACCAATCGAACCAGTGATTGTCTGAGGACCAGCAATAATTTTGTCGCTCGCAGTTGCAATCCAGTACCCGCCTGATGCGGCCACTGGCCCCATGGAAACAACAACCGGCAATCCAGCCTCTCTAGCCCGGATCAGTTCAAAGAGCACTGCTTCCGAACCAGATACACTTCCTCCAGGGGAATTGACTCTCAGAACAATGGCTTTGTAAGACTCAGTTTCTTTTCTAATTTTTCGAATTCTCCTGGCAATTTTATCTCCTCCCACATTCTGTCCATCATCAACCGTTCCATCTACAATTGCTCCTTCTACATAGACAACGGCAATTTTCTGACCATCCTCATCCTCTTCCAAAGGATTGGGTCTCAGTCTTTCCAAATATTCACCAAATTCAACCTGGACAAAAGTATTCTCATCCTTTTCTGCGGCACCCAATTCGATTAATCGGTCGATCACTCCTCCGAAATCATCGATCCGATCGACTAACCCCTGAGCAACAGCAGCCTCAGGCTTCCAAAGAAACCTTTCACTCAATGTACCATTTAGATCTTCCCAGCTCATAGACCTGGCGGTTGCAATTTTACGTAAATAATGCTCCCAACGTGAATCCAAGAGACTTTGGACCTGTGCACGATTATCCTCACTGAATTGGTTATTGGTAAAGGGCTCAACCGCACCTTTGTAACGTCCTGTCCGAACCACTTGTATTCCCACTCCATATTTTGCTAAAGCATCACCGAGAAAAAGCTGCTCACTGGCAAGTCCCGGCAGTAACATGGTTCCAGCGGGGTCCATGATAAGTTCATCACAAATTGAGTAGACCAAGTAGTCCAGTTGCCTAGGACTATGTAAATAACCGATAATTTTCTTTCCACTTTGCTTAAAGTTCTCCAACGCCCTTACAAATTCAAGGATCGTCTCATACCCACAACCATATCCAGAAGGTGCAAAGCCTCCGGTTATGAAAATACCCTTTATACTCTTTTCCACGGAGGCTTTTCGGAGGGTATCCACAACTTCCCGAAGGTGATAACCGGGAATCATCTCTTCGTCCACCAAGGCTTGTCGTGTCAAATCCTCCAAACTGACATCAACGGGGCGATCCGTAAGATTCATCGTGAGATCCAAAACTAAAAAACTATTCTTTTTAATCCGCTCGTTTGGGGGGCTCAGAAATGAACCAGCGAAAAAAGAGAATACAATCAGTGAAAGAACGGCAAAGAGAGTGGCAGAAACTAAAAGGACTGCCATTCGTCTTAAAACATCTTTAAAAAAAGCTTTCATCTATGTCTAAAAAACAGAGCTTTTTAGCTTAGGTCGAAGAAAATCTTTGCCACCCGACGAAAAGGCGACAAGTTTGCCATCCATGAGTTTAGAACAACTATCCGTGGAAAGAAAAGCACTCCGCATAAATCTAGATTCCAAAAAGTATGGCACCTTTGCAGAGATTGGTGCCGGTCAAGAGGTGGCCCGTCACTTTTTCCAGGCAGGTGGAGCGGCAGGAACCGTGGCCAAAACCATGTCCGCCTATGACATGAAATTCAGTGATAAGATCTACGGGGAAGCAGGAAGATATGTCTCCAGAAAAAGACTTGTTCAAATGATGGCTCATGAATTTGGTCTTTTACAAGATAGACTTTCCTCAGACCGTGGAGAAGTAAGTCAGTTTTTTGCTTTTTCGAATACGGTATCGGCGTTAAATTTCCACAAGACTAATGAGTGCCATGGCTGGATGGGTATTCGCTTCCAACTGGAACCTCTCGGGGAAATGCACGATATCATTTTGCATGTCAGAATGCTAGATCGCGAAAACCGACTCCAACAAGAGGCCATTGGCATGCTTGGAGTTAATTTGGTTTATGGGGCTTTTCATCTTAATGAAAACCCGGATGACTTTATTCAAAGCCTAGCTGATGGAATCGATGTTGAGCGAATCGAAATCGATATGATTGAATTCAATGGACCTGAATTCGATAAATTCGATAACCGAATTTTGTGCCTAAAGCTTACGCAAGCCGGGCTTACGGATGCGATCATGTTTGATCAGAAAGGGTTTGTGGTTCAGGCATCCGAAGTTCTCTACAAGAAATCCTGTTTGATTGAACGGGGTAGCTTCCGTCCGGTCACAAAGGTAAATCTTGATATGCTGGAAAATGCCAAATCCCAATTCATCAACAGAGAACAGGTTGATGAAAAAGAATTAATGGTTTTTATGGAACTTACCCTTGGAAGTTTGGCTAATGAAGGAACCATCGATTACAAAGATTTTATTTCAAGAATCGAGGTGATCAATGCCTGTGGTTACGGAGTCCTCGTCTCCAATTATTTTGAATATTTCAAGTTGGCTTCCTATTTGAGACGCTTGATTAAAAAACCAATTGGTTTGGTTATGGGGCTCAACAACTTGGCAGATATTTTTAAGCAGGAGTACTATTCAAACTTGGAAGGGGGCATACTGGAAGCTTTTGGCGTTCTGTTTAAGGATAATATCCGAATCTACGCATATCCAGTTGAAGAGGAAACATTTGAAAGATACCGACAGCAGTTCCGAAGGGGCGATAACGTCAGTATTACGGAATCCTCCAATGGTTTAATCATTGTAGAGAATCTCTTGGTGGCAGATAATTTAAGAAATCTCTACAAATATGTTCGTGAAAATGGATTTCTTGAAACAATCAAAGAGTGCAATCGTGAGAATATGAAATTTTTCTCCCGCGATATTTTTGATCAGATTGTTCAGAGAAAAGAAGGTTGGAAAGACAACCTTCCTGAAAGTGTTGCCAATATGATCGAATCTAAAAACTTATGGTCTGATAGTAAGAAATAAATAAAGCCCGTTTATTTCGAAGCTCATATAAAATGTACCTTACCAATAGAGAAAGGCTGCTAAAAGTACTTTTCAAATTATTTTCAAGGCCGTCGCAGGTTCCAAGTTACTTAAGTAATTTAATTACAAAAAAGTCACCTCTTCAATTACGGCTACCCTGGTGGTCATATGATGCCATCAATTATCTCTCCAAATTAAAATTCAACAATTCTTTTGAATGGGGAAGCGGTGGATCTACTCTTTTTTTAGCTAGTTTAAGTAAGCAATTAACTACCATAGAAAATGATTTCGATTGGTATAACAGGCTACAATTTGAATTAAAAGAGAATCAAGTAGATAATATTTCTCTACTCAAAAAAAATATTGATTTAACAAGTCCAGAAAATTTCAAGCATTCTGATTATTTCAGTTCGTTGGATAAGAAGTATGATTTAATCGCAATCGATGGGGAGGACCACTTCGGACCTGATTCCACTTGGTCGGCTCGTGTCGAATGCGTTGAAAAAGCTCAGGATTACATTGAAACGAAGGGTCTTATTGTCGTTGATGATTCTTGGAGGTATCCAGAAATTGAAAAGTTGTCCAACGCAACCACATACTTACGCTTTGAAAGTCTAGGCCCAGCAAGAAAGGGAGTTACCAGTACTGATATTTACTTTTACTAGGTATTAGAAATTAAAATCAGCAAAGACGATTCTATGGTCTGAACCAAGAAGACAGAGGTGAAACCCTCCAATCTTTGCAGAGTCTGGGACTAATTTCTTAAATAGATGTGGAGACGCTAACAAATAATCAAAGCGTGAATAGCTATCCTGTTTGTCCCAATAGTGAGTCCAGAAATGCCCCTTTTGATCACTGCACTGAATCATTTGAGTAAGCGTAGAATTATTCACCTGTAAGAACCTGCGTAATGGAGCAGAGTTTTTATGATCATTAAAATCTCCGAGAACCAGATAATATGGATCTTTATAAGGTGGAAATTTCGTGCGAATATAATCACGAATGGCACGGGCTTCTTTTTCTCTGCGAATGGCAGCTTCCGGATCATCCGGTCTTTCCGTCCATTTACTCTTTAAGTGAAGATTAAAAAGCGACCAGTTTGTATCTCCTGACTTGAACTCAATTTCCATTAAACCACGACTAGGAGATCTTTGTCCCTCAAAGTACTTGAAGCTTAAATCTTTGGGATTCTCTATTTTTGTAAAGGGAATCTTCGAAAGCAAAGCCAAATGCCTTTTTTCTCCATCGCCCTGACCACTCAACCATGCAGAATATTTAAATTGAGTTCCTTTGGTTCTATTTAAGTCACCCCAAAGTTCTTGAAGATATACGGGTTCTCCCATTTCCTGAATAGCAAGAATATCAGGGTTAGTCTGATTAATAACTGATCGAATAATTCTACGCTCTTTGAGCGGTTTCGGGTAATCCTCCTGCCATCTACCTGAAACGATTCGATCCATAACCAAATAATTCCTCACATTGTAAGAAGCCACCCTGATCTTTTCTGCCCCACCACTGGAAGCGAAAAGAAGATAAAGAATTAATCCAAAAACGATACTTGAATAATTACCCACGACCACGAATTATATTAACATTTAACCTCTTATTGCGGGGAACTTCATGCCTATCCTTAAATTGTTCCGGTTCCTTTGAATTTCGAGCATTATAACTATCCTCAGTACTGTGAGCTAAATGAATAGCTTGAAACGGATAAATACCAGAGTAACCTTTACTCCAGCGAAATACCATTCCGCTTGTACTGGCAGGAGTAATCTTTATCTTGTGTGAGCCAAAAGGCTTACCCATAAATTCTGCAGACTTGATGGGATTCCATTCAGCTCCCGCAAATTTCTTCATAATGTCATCCCATTTAGTCATCATTGGTATTTTAGCACGTTTGGAGTCAATCGGGTCGATGTAAAGACATCCGTCTCCAACTAACGGCTCAATTTCATTTAATTGCATATTAGTAACATCAGGAATGAAATTAGGCGAATAAAAAGCAATTGAAAAGCTTGTTGGGTATTTTTCTTTTCTATCTTCATCGATTTCTCCCCAAAAACTCAAACCTCGATGATTGATCTGCATGTTAAACTCGAATGTGGCATTATTATCAAACATTCCTTTGATAGTTGTCTCTTCACGATCCATCGAAACGGGTGGAGGTTCCTCAAAAGAAACAATTTTTCGATGTTTCCACTGACGATTTCTTTCTCCCGGGTTGAGATAGAAGATTGGTCGAAAGTTTACTACAAGAGGGTTCCGTTGAGCTCGCTCACCAAGTCCCTCCTCTCCCTTACCAGCCTCGTTCTTCAGCCATACATGTACAGTATGACCGTTCCGATGAAGGGCCACATCATACACCGCACTTTCCAAGACTGTATTATAATTCCTCCATTTGCCCTCGGCATAATGTGTCAGGCTGCCCCCTTTAGTCTCAGCTATTCGTGGATTAAGGGGCATCAATTGGGCCTTTAATCTGCGAAGACCTTCGGCTAGAGCCTGAGATTCAGGGTTGAGTCTTTCCCAACCCAGTTCGTAAGGGCGATTGGGGTTATTTCTCATTAATAAAGTGACACCCTCATCCCCCGCATCCACATATAATGCATCAATTTCAGTACCCGTGGAGCTCAACCATTTATGATACCTTGAAATATCTGCTTCCACTAAAGCAGGAACCTTCATCTTTTTGCGTTTATTTGCTTCCGCAGCTCGCATTTTGTTTCTTTCCTGCAGGTCTTTATTAAGTTTTTGAGCTAGTGCCTGAGAATCCTTGGTAAGTCTTGACAAGGGAACCGTGACTTCAGAGCGACCTTGATTCATCAGCAGGTTAATATCCGTTTCCACGATAGATAGGAACTTGGCTTTAATCAAAGAACCGTTTGTGGCCTGCCAATTATGCTCCTCATCAAGCGCAACATCTTCTGTGACTACGGTCGGTTGTGCGGCAATTTTAGGCCGGGAGGGAGCCGGTGCGGGTTTTGGAGGAGAAGGGGTCTTGATCTTGGGTTTATTTGCTGATGCTAGTTGAGTAGCAAGAGCCTGCGATTGAGGAGAAAGACTGGTCATCGGTAGGGGAACCATTTGCCCATTCCATTCAATCGTTACGGTCCCAGCAAAGAGTTTAACGAACCGTGCTTGTAATGTTCTACCCTGTACATCCGTCCAGGGGTGTAATTGATTTGGAGCGACTGTGTCAAAGGGGGAGGACGCACCATTCATTTGCGAAGCAAGTTTTTTGGCAAGACTTTGCGAATCCGGGGAAAGGCTCGCCAAAGGTATAGGGACGATCTGACCATTCCATTTAATGGTCACTTTTTCACTATCCAGACTAATAAAGGAAGCTTGCAAGGTACGACCTTGACTATCAGTCCAGGGATGCAGCTGGTCGCTCTGGGCTTGCAGCAAACAAATTGAAAAAAGAAAGGTTAACAATAACAGGTATATTTTCATAATTCGGGCTTTGTAAACTTTGGAGGTTAAGGATCAGTTCTTTCCCAAGAGAGGACAACTTTCTCTTTTTTTTGATCCCATGGTTTAAAGACATCAAAAATTTTACCAGGATTCAAGATTCCTTTTGGATCGAGTGCTTTCTTGATGGCAAGCATAGCATTCCATTCCGCATCATTAAATTGATCCCGAACAAAAGGTGTCTTGGCAAGACCGACTCCATGTTCTCCACTGATCGCTCCACCGAGTGCTATCACTTTTTTCATAAGTTGATGTAGTGCCTGCACTGCCTTTGCGGTTTCTAGCTCATTTTCCTCATCGTACATAAAATTTACATGCAAGTTACCATCTCCACAGTGTCCAAATACGCCAATTTTTAATTCGAAATCCCTCCTTAGAAAATCGACAAATTGAACCAACTCGATTTGACGGTCAAGAGGCACCACTATGTCTTCATTTAATTTCGTCGTGGCCAGTTTTTTCATGGAAGAAGACCCCTGCCTTCTAACTTCCCATAACTTCTCAGACTCTCCATCATCATCAGCTCTCTTGTAATTCAGCGAATCAGACTTCAGCCATTGTTCTACCAAAATCGCATCTTGCGTAAGACTTTCCTTTGATCCATCCAATTCGATGAGAACCATCGGTTTGGGCTCGACACCTGTAAAAACTTCTTCTCCCACATATTTTTGGAGGCAATCAATGGTCCATTGATCCATGTATTCAATAATCGAGGGACGAATGCCCAATTTACCTAGAGCCAGTGGTGCGTTTAAAGCAGCCTGGTCATCCGAGAATGCTCCGAGAAAAGTGATCCTATTCGGTACCGCTAAAATCAAGCGAACCGTTATTTCAGTGACCACACCAAGTGTGCCTTCACTACCAATCCAAAGGTCCCGCAAATTATAACCTGTGGCAAACTTCCTTGTATCCCTACCCCATCTGACAAATTCACCTGTCGGCAAATAGCCAGATAGTGAAAGAACATAATCGCGGGTAACACCGTATTTCACGCATCGCAAACCACCTGCATTACAAGCAACATTTCCCCCAAGGGTACAAAAATTTTTGGAAGATGGATCAGGAGGATAGAAAAGCCCATGTTCAGCCACTTTTTTCTGTAAATTTCCTACCACGGCCCCAGGACCACATCGAGCGAGCATATTGGCCGGATCTATATCAATAGATGAGAGCTTTGATAAATCTAAAACCCAACCCCCTTGAAATGGAGTTGCTCCCCCGGTTAAACTCGATCCCGAACCGCGACTGGTCACCGGGATTCTAAATTCATTGGCCAACTTAAGAACATCGCCTACTTCAGACGGCTGATGGACTTTGACGAGAGCTTCTGGAGAACCACGCACTTTAAGTCCATCATAAGAAACCCCATACAATTCGTCCTCATGAGTATGCACACGATCACCTAGCTTTTGCTTTAGTGCATCTAGTGCTCTTTCACAGCTATCCATAATCAGTATCTTTATAGGTTTAAGAGCTAAGCGACTCAAACCTAATACTTTGTATAAACCTACAGAAATTCAGCCTGCTTTTGTATCGAGACTTAGCTTCGTAAGATTTCTCGCCTTAAGCATATTAACCACATCCATAATTTTTTGATAAGGCAAAGTCCGGTCTCCCCGTATATGAATGGTAGGTTGGTCTCCTTCACTGGATGCCACTTCATCCAATTTAGCTTCCAAGGAAACTTGAGAAACGGCATCTTTACCCCATCGAAACTGTCCATTGGCCTCGATTGTAATAAACTGGTCATCCAACTTTGGAGGCTCCTGTGTTTGTGTAGTGTTCTGCGAGGGTAAATCGATTCTGTTATATTGCTCGATCACAGGTGTGGTGATCATAAAAATAATAAGGAGGGAGAATGCCAAATCAATCAGAGGCGTCACATTTAAATCGGAAATGACCGCCAATTTATTCTGTCTTTTAAAATCCCTAGCCATTTCTCCCGAAACTATGAATTCATTTCCAATTCAATCCGATCTGCTAAATTACTGGCAAAATTCTCAAGTTTGGTCATAGCACCTCTTGTCATTCCCAGGAGCCCATTATACACAAATACGATTGGGATCGCTACACAAAGAGCTGCGACAGTAGTCAATAATGCACCTGATACCCCGGGTGCCAAATGCTCAATTGTGGCACCTCCGGCATCCATCGTCCCAAAGGCATCCATTACCCCCCAGACCGTTCCAAGAAGCCCCAAAAAGGGTGCACCCGAAACGATGGTGGCAAGCCAATACATTTTTGCCTCGTAGCGATCACCGACTTCCGCCAACGCCCGTCGAATAGCATTTTCAACATAATTCATGCGTACTTGGCCCTGAGCCTTTCCTCGATGAGCGGCATCCATCGCACGTGAGCAAATGCTAAGGTAAGGACTGCCTTCTCCAGAAAATAATGCATCATCGTAATCAAAAATTGAATTCAAATCGTTGATTCTCTTTTCGTCTCTCGCATTATTGCGAAGTGCCCGTTTTATCTCCTGATACTTCGTCCACATTAATGCAATCGCGGTACAATTCAGTATGACAAGTACAAAAATCACCATCTTGCCTGCGAAATTAGAGTCCGCAAAATATTCAAATATTTTAATCGCCGCTAGAGTCTCAATACCAAAATTTCCCATTTTTATCCTTTCCCAAAGATTACCACTTTCTCAAACAATCAAGTTTTCTGATTCGAAAATCAATCAAATTAATCCCCAAATATAAAGTTGACCTTTTCGAATTGAATTGCCCCTTGCTCAAAAGATTTCTAGGCATCCTAAGAATGCGAATTTCAGAAAAAATCCTTCAAGAAATACAGAGCAAGACATTTCACACATCTGACAAACTAAGCCTAGTTGGTTTAGATGGATTCGTTGATAAGATTGTAACCCCAGTAAACAAACGTCACGGGATGGGTGAACAGTTTGATGCCATCGAAACCATCGCAGATTTGGGATCAAGAATATCTGAAGCTGCAGGTAAAAGTGCCAACCTGGAGTTGTTTCCTCGTTTTGAAAAGCTTGGGGGAAATGGTCCAATTATGGCAAACGCCCTCCTCTCCCTTGGTTTGGGAGTTCGTTATGTAGGAGCTTTGGGTAAACCTTCGATCCACCCGGTCTTTAAGGAATTTGCAGAAAAAACAGATGCTATCTCACTAACCGAACCTGGCATTACTACCGCGCTTGAATTTAAAGATGGAAAAATCATGCTTGGTAATATGGTTAGTCTGGAGGAAATCGATTATAACCAAATCATCCAGGCAGCCGGAGAAGGCACATTTATTGACTTGCTTTCAAAATGCGACCTAGTCTCTATCGTAAATTGGACCATGATTCCCAAGATGACACCTATTTTGCAACAATTGGCAGACAAGGTATTACCAAATCTTCCACCACGGGATAATCGTTCCTTCTTTTTTGATCTGACCGATCCAGCAAAACGGTCAAAAGAAGACATTATGGAAGTCCTTCAAGTCATTTCACGTTTTCAATCCCATGCCGAGACTACGCTGGGTCTAAATTACAATGAGACCCTTCAAGTGTGTGAAACTTTGGGTATTGGCACAGGGGATAAAAGTGAGGATTCGCTTAAGAAGATGGCAACTGATATCAGAAGAAAACTAGAAATTGCCTGCGTAGTCACCCACCCAATTGATTCTGCTGCTTGTGCAACCAAAGATGGAGCTTGGTGGAGTGAAGGCCCATTTACCGACAATCCGAAAATCACCACTGGTGCCGGAGATCACTTCAATGCAGGTTTCTGTGCCGCACGCCTGAGCGGCTTTTCTCCAATAACCAGTTTGGCTTTAGCCACCTGCACTTCAGGTCACTATGTGAGGACGGCCCAGAGTCCAACAACCAACCAAGTCATAGAACTACTTAAACAACAGGACAATCTATCTTAATTATGAGTCATGAACCAGGTATTTTAATTTCCTTTGAAGGATCGGAAGGATGCGGAAAATCAACCCAAATTCGTCGATTAGCCGATCGACTCGAAGAAATTGATCATCGAGATGTGGTAGTTACGCGTGAACCAGGTGGCACCGTCATCGGCGAAGATA
>PATX01000043.1 GCA_002713685.1 Opitutia bacterium
ATAAGTATTCATTTAGAACCAGAATATGATCACTCAGCTGCTTTGAGTAAAATAAAGGAAGCTGGGATTAAGAATGGGATTGTGATTAATCCTGATACCCCAATCAATGGCCTTATCCCACTTTTAGATCAAGTTGATCTGGTTTTGTTTATGACTGTATTCCCTGGGTTTGGCGGACAGAAATTCATTTACGAAGTTCTATCGAAAGCAGAAGAGGTTTCCGCAATTAGAAAAAAACAAAATCTAAATTTCTTAATTGAAGTCGATGGGGGAGTTGGTCCCGATCATATCAAACCTTGTTTAGACTCAGGTGTAGATGTGTTGGTAGCGGGTACGGCTTATTACAAGCTCGACAAACTTGAGCGAAAGCAATTTGCCCAAGTCGTTGAAAATTCGTGAGCTAAGCCGCTCTTATCAAATGAACGGAGCAAGCACCAAAGCTACGACTGACATCAATTTAAGTAAGATATTTAGAGACGGACCAGATGTATCCTTTAGGGGGTCTCCAACAGTGTCCCCAACCACGGCTGCTTTATGAACTTCAGAACCTTTACCGTGTTTAACTCCATCGATTTCATACCCTTCCTCCACCATTTTCTTGGCATTATCCCAAGCTCCTCCAGCATTGGATTGAAAAAGTGCGAGTAAAACTCCCGATGCTGTAACGCCGGCGAGAACACCACCCAGCATTGTTGCACCTCCCCCGAATCCAACTGCAACGGGGGTAAGGATAGCAACCATACCCGGAGCTACCATTTCCTTGATAGCGGATTGGGTTGAAATTTCCACGCACTTTCCGTACTCAGCTGCGTCGATGGCTTCCTCAAAACTCGCTTTCTCGTCATCTGTCCATTCACTTGTCGGCTTTCCTTCGTTACGATTCATGATTTCAAGTGCACTCTTTAATGCAGGTATATTATGAAACTGACGCCTGACTTCCTGAATCATGGCCATGGCTGCTCTGCCCACAGCCCCCATGGCTAAAGCACTGAAGAGAAAAGGCAACATTGCCCCGATGAATAAACCTGCCATTACCTTAGGGGCAGAAACATCGATGACATCAATGCCCGCGGTTTCTTTAAACGCGGCAAACAAGGCAAGTGCAGTTAGGGCAGCAGAGCCTATGGCAAAGCCTTTTCCAATGGCGGCTGTTGTGTTTCCAACAGCGTCGAGTTTATCAGTTCTTTTTCTAACTTCGGGAGGAAGTTCAGCCATTTCAGCAATTCCACCTGCATTGTCAGAAATAGGACCGTAAGCATCTACGGCCAATTGAATGCCAGTATTAGAGAGCATACCTACAGCTGCAATTGCAATTCCGTACAGCCCTGCCAATTCATACGCTCCAACGACTGCAGCAGCCAGGATTAGAATCGGAAAAGTTGTAGAAATCATTCCAACTCCAAGCCCTGAGATGATGTTAGTAGCATAACCAGTGACTGATTGTTCGACTATTGCTCGCACCGGCTTCTTGTTAGTACCGGTGTAATATTCGGTTATGAAGCCGATAGCTAAACCGGAGATAAGACCAATGATAGTTGCCCAAAAAACGCCCATGGACGTATAAGTTATATCGTTATAAACCCAAGTTTCGGGGAGGAATTTGTTTATTACGAAATAGGAAGCAACAATCATTATTGCGGAGGAAGCAAATTCACCTGTATTAAGGGCTTTTTGAGGGTCTCCTCCATCTTTGACTTTTACCAAAAATGTTCCGAAAATTGAGGTTACTATTCCAATTGCTCCAAGAATAAGGGGGATTACAATTGGTGATAGTCCACCAAGAAAATCCGTGAACGAGGTAGCACCGGCAACCATGGCAGCACCCAGAACCATTGTGGCTATCATTGATCCAACATAGGATTCAAATAAATCAGCTCCCATTCCGGCTACATCGCCGACATTATCACCAACATTGTCCGCGATTGTGGCAGGATTAAGAGGGTGGTCTTCTGGAATACCAGCCTCCACTTTTCCAACCAGATCTGCTCCAACATCTGCCGCCTTTGTGTAAATTCCGCCTCCTACCCGTGCAAAAAGTGCAATGGATGAGGCACCAAAAGAAAAGCCGGTTAAGACAGAGAGCGTGACTCCGAGAGAAGCTTGGGATTCAAAGGCACCAAAATGGTTACCGAAAAGATAAAAGAGGCCGCCCAATCCTAGAATACCAAGCCCAACTACTCCAAGGCCCATTACGGCTCCTCCGGAAAATGCTACTTCGAGTGCTTTACCCAAACTATCTTTGGCTGCGTTTGCCGTTCTTACATTTGCTTTTGTGGCAACTTTCATTCCCAAATACCCGGCAAGGGCCGAACAGAAAGCTCCGACGGTAAAAGAAACCGCAACCAGCCCATGACTATTTTCGTTGTTAGAACCACTCCAGTAAAGAAGAGCGGCGACTCCGGCTACAAAGATTATAAGTATGCGGTATTCAGCTTTAAGAAATGCCATTGCACCCTCTTGGATGCTTGCAGCAATTTTGGACATCCGGTCTGAACCTTCAGGACTCGCGTTAATTTCTTGTGTTTTCCACCAGGTAAATAAAAGAGCAAGGACGCCAAGTGCTGGAATGACTAAGAGCAAAGTTTCAAGATTCATGCTTGTGGGCTGTTGTTAGTTAGGTATCAATATCGACCAACTGTGATCGAAAAAGATTGATTGTGATCGAATATGATGGTTTTGGCAAGAGCTATATCAGGATGGGAGGTAAATTATCTGCAATGTAATATTACTTGCATTCAGTTTTTAAATCATCAATCATTAGATGTTATGAAATTAGTACCCTCATTTTTATTAGTTTTATTTTTATGCCCAGACGTGAGTTGTTTAAGAGGATATTCTGATTCTTCTCTTACTACTCCTCACCGAAGACATGGAAAAATCTTAAAGTCTAATCATTCCATCCAGAGAATTTCTTCGAATAATGACATTATGCAGTCTGAGATTGATTTGGAAGAGACAAATATTTCTGATGACACATTCAGGGTTAACAAGAGTGAATTTGATCAATTTTTTACTCTTAAATTTGGATTGCTTTATCAAAAACTTTCATCTGAACCGTTCAGTGGTCGAATAATATTAATTGATGAAGGTTCGGCTCAGAAATATGTATATTCCGATGAAAGTTGGCTCGATGGAAGAAAAAATGGAACTTCCATGAAATGGTTTTCTAACGGTACCAAGATGTATGAGAGAAATTACAAAGACGGAAAATGGCACGGAGCAGTAACACGATGGTGGCCCAATGGCCAAAAAATGTATGTCACTGCCTATTCAGAAGGTGTTAAAAATAAAAAAGAAGCTAAGTGGATGTCTGATGGTACACAGTTTAATAGTGACATGAGTTTTGACAAAACCACTGAAGATTCAACTGAATCGAAATCTCCTTCAATTGAGGTAGTTAAGGAAGCTGATGGGCCGGATGATAGTATTGAAGAGCTAGCTACTGATGACGAGGTCCTAACATCCCCTACACAACCAACGGAGGATTCTATTCCTCCATTATTACCAGTTGGAAATGAGAATATTGAAAAAACGATTCCCGGTCAGCCTGAAGAATTAGTACTGCCTACTTTGGAAAAGTCAGGAGAAGTTCTGGTTGATAGCGATGACATGCCGCAAGATTCAACTAATGATCTTGAATCAAATTTAAAATTGACGGAAGAAACCGCTGTTCAAGATCAAGCAACATTGCCGGGTTTGTCTGATGAATCTATAGATTTACCAACTTTACCTGATTCTCCTGAAACTAGTGATGGTGACAATTTACCCCCATTGCCTGATTTCTCCTCTCCTTCGAAAAGCGATACTGCTCCTTCACTTCCCTTACAAGATGCTGCTCTTCCAGATCTCCCGGTGTTACCAAATCCTGAAGTTAATGAACCAACAGGCGGACTTCCTCAGCTACCAAATCCTGTAGGTGATGCACCATCAAACGATCTCCCAGAGTTACCGAATCCTGAACTTAATGCAGTACCAGACGGACTTCCTCCGCTACCAAATCCCGAAGGTGATGTGCTTTCGGACGACCTTCCTCCGCTACCGCCTCTACCTTAATATAATTTAGGTAGATATTTAGCATTAAGTTAAAGTATCCGTCTTTTTTATTATTTTACTAATTTCTTCTCGGGTTATTAAGCATATTTTGGATAGTTTTATCCCAAGTATATTATATGAACATATATGTTTCTAGGAATGGACAAACTTTTGGCCCTTATACAGCTGAGCAGGCCAAGCAATTTCTTGAAACTAATCAACTTTTACGCACAGACTTCGCTTTAATAGAGGGCAGTTCTGAGTGGAGTACTTTACCAGAAGTTTTGGCAAAACTAGGTAATGAACCTCCAGTAGCCATTCCGTCTAATTCCGCTGATGAAAGTTCGGTAGATACTCTACCAAAAACAACTAGTCCAACGGAGCAAGAACCCCATTCGTCGGGTACCGAACCAAAATCGAAGGTTAATAAAAAAAAGGGTTCAAAAGTCCAGAAAATCCAGAGGGCAAGGGGCGGCCAGATTATTATGGTTGCACAAGAGAAGAGCTTTTTATCTAAGATTTTCTCAACCATTTTTGTTTTCACCTTTTTGCTTCTTCTAGCTGTGGGTGGAATAGTGGGTGCCTACTTCGCTATGCCTTCAAAAATGGGGCCGATCTTAAGTCGTTTTGGAGTAAATCTTGAGGATTTTGCAGGAAAGACTGTAAATGCAGCAAGTCCTGCTGAGACAAAAAGCCCTGACGAAATTATGCTTAGTGAGGACGCATGGAACACCTTGCGCTCTTCCGGTATACGAATACTTCCCATTGTTGGTGGCAAAGGATTACAGGTTATTTCATCAGTTGATCCTGAGCTGGCCATGAAAGACGAAGATTTGGAAAAATTAATGATGATTGCACCACACATCATCTCGCTTGATTTGACGGATTCAAAAGTTAGCAATGCCGGGTTTGATTTTATTGCAAAGATGCCAAATTTAAAAAAGCTTTTCTTGGAGGGCGTTCAGGAAGTAGATATATCAGGAATTGCCAAACTGAAAGATTTAAAGAATCTAGAATATTTAAATCTGATTCGAGTAAAGCTGGAGGCCTCCGCGGTAGATTTTTTAATTTCTCTTGAGTCCTTGCGTGAAGTCTATCTTTTCGAGACTGGGCTTGATGAATCTGCAATTGGAAAGCTCAAAACTGCCAAGCCACAGGTTTTTGTAAACTCGGGTTAAGCACGTTGGGTGAGAATTTTTTTCTTCCTGCCCGGGAAGCAGGTTTTACAAATTTCGCAATGCAACCCATGGCACGCATGAGCCTGGCAGTGCTCACGGGCATAATATATGATTTGAAGATGTAATTGATTCCAACGATTTTTAGGGAAATGTCGTTTTAAATCCTTTTCTGTCTGGGTTACACTTTTACCATTTGTCAGTTTCCAGCGTTGTGCAAGACGGTGGATATGCGTGTCTACAGGAAAAGATGGATATCCAAATGCCTGTGCCATAACCACTGAAGCTGTCTTGTGCCCCACGCCAGGCAATTCTTCTAATTCCTCAAAGGATTCAGGTACGAGCCCTTGATGTTTATGAAGAAGAATTCTTGATAGTTCGAAAATGGCTTTTGCTTTTCTTGGGGCAAGTCCGCAAGGCCTAACTATTGAATTAATCTGTTCAATGGATTGCTGAGCCATTTCTTGGGGATTGTTTGCCAAGTCAAAAAGAGCAGGAGTAACTTTGTTTACTCGAGCGTCTGTACACTGAGCTGAAAGAAGAACCGCGAGCAATAATGTGTAAGGGTTGGAATGATCCAGAGGGATAGGGGGCGCGGGGTATAAATCCGATAGCTTTTGATCAATAAAAGCGACCCGTTCTTTTAGCTTCATTTCTGAAAAATGACTTTCAAATTCTTTATGTCAAACAATCCTTCTTTTCAAAATATATACATGAATCCTGAAGGTTTTTTTAATAGCGTAAAAACTAAAATATTCTCTGTGGTTGCGGAGAATCCTTCAGCATTAGAGAGTTAGCTGATAAGTAATGCGTTTTTGCATAGTTTTGCATCATTCAACAGATATGAATTATTTTAAGCAGCCAATATTAAAGAGTTTTAAGAATAAACCTGAGTGGGAAAATAATGCATAAGCGAGACAAAATGTCCCAATCGAGCCTTTTTGCCAGTTTATTTGTCGCTGAAATGGAGACTGGTTTTAGGTGCCCATTAGATATAAGCCTGTTACAGAAGGAAGTTTATAATTTTAATTCGGTATGAAATATGCAATTCCACAAGTATGAATATCGATCCTGAAAAATTTACTGAACTCGGAATTGCTGCAATTAAGGAAATGTCCGAAGTCGCGAGGCGAAATGGACAACAGGAAGTGGAAGTATGGCATTTGATATCAGCCCTTATGGCTCAGGAGAACGGAATCGTCCCTGCCATCATGGAGGAGATGGGCATAGGTGCCGCCCCGATTCAACTTGCATTACAACGGGAACTTAAAAACTTACCCAAGATTGCAGGTAATGTTAATACTGCCCGTTCCTATGCATCGGCCGCCTTGACGGAATCAGTAGAAAAAAGCCAGCAACTCTCCCAAGAGATGCAGGATGATTATGTAAGTACTGAGCACCTGCTGCTCGGCTTAGCCCAGGTAAAAAAGCCAGCAACCTTTAAGCAGTTTCTGAAAAACTTTGAGATTACGGAAAAAAAAGTGCTCGAAACCCTCAAGGGGCTTCGCGGAGGTCAAAAAGTTACTTCCAAAACTCCTGAGAATTCGTTTCGGGCACTTAAGAAGTATGGAATTGATCTCGTTGAGCAGGCAAAATCTGGAAAACTGGATCCTGTGATTGGCCGAGACTCTGAGATCCGTCGGGTTATCCGAATTCTTTCCAGAAAGACCAAAAATAACCCTGTGCTTATTGGAGAACCTGGTGTAGGTAAAACAGCTATTGTGGAAGGTCTTGCACAAAGAATCGTCCGAGGTGATGTACCCGAAGGTCTCAAAGATAAGACAATATTTACTCTTGAAATGGGTTCACTTCTAGCCGGGGCTAAGTTTCGGGGTGAATTTGAAGAACGATTGAAGGCAGTTTTGAACGAAGTAAGTAAGGCGGAGGGAAGAATTGTTCTTTTTATTGATGAAATGCATACGATTGTAGGTGCTGGAAAAGCCGAAGGAGCGATCGATGCCGGCAATATGCTGAAGCCAATGCTCGCTCGGGGAGAGCTTCATTGCATTGGTGCAACTACCTTAAATGAGTATCGCCAGAATATTGAAAAAGATGCTGCCCTGGAAAGGCGTTTCCAAACCGTACTTGTTGACCAGCCAAATGTTGAAGATACGATTTCGATTCTAAGGGGCTTGCGTGAACGTTTTGAAATTCATCATGGGGTCAATATTCGTGATGAGGCACTAGTGAATGCTGCAGTCCTGTCCAATCGTTATATTTCTGACCGCTTTCTTCCAGACAAAGCAATCGATCTAGTTGATGAAGCCTGTGCAATGATTCGTACTGAACTTGACAGCATGCCTTCTGAACTTGATGAAATCAGCCGACGGGTTCTTCAGCTAGAAATTGAGGAAACAGCACTGAAGCAGGAAAAGGACAAGTCCAGTCGGGATCGTTTGGAATCTTTACGAAAAGATCTTGGAAATGCTCGTGACAAGATGGAGACTATCAAGCGTAAATGGGAAAATGAAAGGAGAGGAATTGATAATGTTCGTATACTCCGCGAGCAAATTGAGTCTACCCGTGCGGAAATGGAGCGAGCTGAACGTGCATATGATTTAAATCTCGTTGCTGAACTTAAACATGGGAAACTGCCCACTTTGGAAGCTGAGTTAGAGGAGCTTGAAAATGTCGATAAAAATGAAGATGCGATTCTTAAGGAAGAGGTTACTGCCGAAGAAATTGCGGATATTGTTGCTCGATGGACTGGGGTTCCAGTAACTAAACTGATCGAAGGGGAAAGAGAAAAAATTCTTAGGTTGCAAAGTATTTTGCATCAGCGCGTAATCGGTCAAAACGAAGCGGTTGATTCCGTGGCAGAGGCTATAATGCGGGCACGTGCTGGTATCAAAGATCCCAATCGCCCTATCGGATCATTCTTATTTTTGGGACCAACCGGGGTAGGTAAGACCGAGCTTGCTAAAACCTTGGCCGAGAGCCTTTTCGATAGCGAGGACAATGTCGTTAGAATTGACATGTCTGAATACATGGAGAAACATTCCGTTGCCCGACTTATTGGTGCACCTCCCGGCTATGTTGGCTACGAAGAAGGCGGGCAGCTGACAGAGGCCGTTCGACGGAAGCCGTATTCAGTTATTCTTTTCGACGAGATCGAAAAAGCACATCCGGATGTCTTCAATGTACTTCTTCAATTGATGGATGATGGACGGTTAACTGATTCTCAGGGACGAACTGTAGATTTCAAAAATGTGGTAGTCATTATGACCTCAAATGTTGGAAGTCGTTACTTGCAGGACAACTTAATTGATAATCAAATTTCGGAATCTAACCGAGATTCAGTTATGGCAGATCTTCGAGATCATTTTCGCCCTGAGTTTCTTAACCGAATTGACGATACAGTATTATTTAAACCCCTTTCACTTGAAGAAATAACTGAGATTGTCGATCTGCTGGTTTCTTCTTTGAATAAAAGGCTGGAGGACCGGAAAGTTTCAGTCGTGTTTACAAATTCAGCCAAAAAATGGATAGGTGAAAAAGGTTATGATCCGACTTACGGAGCCCGTCCATTAAAGAGGTTTTTACAAAAACAAGTAGAGACTCAACTTGCACGGGCACTGGTTGCCGGAGAAGTTGAGGAAGGCAGCAATGTCACATTTTCAATTAAGGATGACGAGCTGGTGATGAAGGTAGAAATTAATAATCAATAACCAGCAAATACAAGATTTTGAGGTACGAAACCTTACTTATCGAGCTTAAGCACGGAGTTACTTATATTGGTTTTATTAACGACCAGAAAAACAATGGAATAAAGAACCGTAAACACTACGGTATACCCAGAAAGGTTGGATTCTATATTGATTCCAAACTCAATAGCTGTCTGACCTAAGAAATATTTCGATAAAAAGCACACGACTAATGATCCTGATATAATGTAGATAAAAAGCTTTTGGAACCTTCTGTAAAAAATCTGAGAAATTTGACCGGGAGAAAATCCCAATAAAAGTAAGTTTTTTACATGTTCGGAAGATTGAGACACGACTAGTTTGAAACTTGAAGCGAAGGTTGCGATCGAAAGGAGAGATAAAAGAATGCCGATTCCGATCACCCCTGCAAAAATTCCTTGTAAGGCCTTTTTAATAAGATCCTGATCAGGGAATTCTCGATTCAGCTCATATTCATTTCTATCTATATATTCGAGCAGAGCAGGAGAGGGGGTATCGGCAATTTCCAAGATGATCCTCGAAGGTTCGTTATCTGAATCTTGCTTCTGTAGCAGGGAGGAAATGGAAGAACGAGAGGCTGGATTGCCAAGTGGGGAAATTTCCCACGATTTAAAATCAGGAAGAGTTTGTAATTTGGAAAGTTCAGATCGTGACCTAGGAGGTCCATCGATGTTGCCTTCTTTCCACAAAAAATAAAAGTCTCCACTATCAGGCTGAGCAAATTTTTGATTAGCCCAATTGAGAAAACTTTCTGGTACAAGAACACTGTTTATTCTTTTGCTAAAAGCAACAAAACGGCCGTTCAGGGTTGTTTCTTTATTTTTGCCTATAAATATCTCGATTGGCATCCCTCTGGCCGCATCGGTCGATAGAGCCGGATATTCGACACGGGAAGGAGCCAGTCCAAAGTTCCATAGATCTAAATAAAATTTTGGTACCATGATTGGAACAATCGAGGCATTTTCTTCCCATTCCCATTCCTTGGGTATGAAGTCGAGAAATTCATCAGGAATCGACTCAAAAAATAAATCGGTTTTAGCGGCTGCTCCGAATCCAATTTTACCGGATGGCCAAATATATAAAGTGATTGGAAATTTATTTCTTACAAATCCCCCAATTCTTTTAACTCCTGTTAATTGCCTAATGGTATCAAGATCTTTTTTGTCAAATGACTCTTCTTTTTTGGCAAGGTTGAGCAGTGCTCCGCCTTCGATCTTTTTGTTGATTGTAAAATAATTTTTTGGACCTTCATTATTCTCAAGGTATATGGTTGCATCCTGATAAATTTGAATGGCAAGGAGAAGCAGGGTTGTTCCAATGAAACATCCGAAAGAAGCGATAAAAAGTTCTCGAAGCGGTCCTCTTGATACAAGACATGATCCTAGCTTAGAATTCGAAAAAGTATCTTTCACAAAGAATAAGTTTGTTCGAATGGGATTTCTGGAACTGAACCTAGTGTTGATAGAATCAGACTGGCTCCGTTTATTTGAACTAACCTTTTGATTAAAGAACTGGCCTTATTTTGATTAACTTCGTCTAAATGACTGAAAGGCTCATCGAGGAGAAGCAATTGAAAAGGTTTACTAAGAGCCCGCACCAAAGCAACCCGCTGCCTTTGCCCATGTGAAAGTGTGACTACTGACTGGTGAAGGAAAGCGGTGATACCGAGCTGTTCGGCCATTTCTTCAACTACTGGAGCGTTCGGATTGGTCACCGGGATAAGATTGATATTTTCGAGTGCTGTGAGATGTGGAAATAAACGCAGGTCTTGAAAGAGGAGGCTAATGGAAGTTTTACGAATTTTAATCCAATCTTTCCTTGAAAGAGTTGATGAGTCTTTTCCGTCAATCGACAGAATCCCTGAGAAATCTTTTCGCATTCCGTATAACAAATGGAGCAAGGTAGATTTCCCCATGCCTGATTTAGCAGATACTAAATTAGCCGAATTAGGTTTGAAGCACAACTTGGTATTCCAAACATCTGAGGACTGTATTACTTCCTTGGGTAAAGGATACGGCATCACATGATTAAGTTCTATCCTCATGGCAGGATCGATAAAATATTACCTCCGAATATCGCACTGGCTTCTTTACTACTCAATTTAGCCTCATTATGAAGTAAGTTTTTAAAGGAGGCGAAATCTGGTTTCTCTTGGGTTTTGGGCATTATACGGAGGGGGTAATCAGTTCCCCAAATAATCTTTTCATACCCAACAACATCAATTAATTGGCGATACACTTGTGGCTCGTAAAGTAAAGGGCATGCGGCTAGATCGTAGAAAACATTTTGTAAATCTGGGCGGACTTTTGGGTTTAGTTCATAAAAAGGAAAAAGACCACCAGCATGTGCCAGGATAATTTTCAGGGTTGGAATTTCTTGTGCAAGCCAGAGAAAATCATCAAAAGGGGTGGAAACTCTTCCAGGGTAGTCATGTCCGACTGGTTCAGTTACATGAAAGGTAACGGGCCATCCCGCTCTCTCGGCAAAATGCATACATTGCATCCAAATTTCGTCTCTAAGTGTAGACCCTTGTACCCAGGGATGACATTCACCAATACCTGAAAAACCTTGGTCTTGTCTTCTCTTCAATTCATCAAGTGGATCTTTGATAGACGGGTGAATACTTACAAATCCAATAAAATTTTGAGGATCCTGCCGGATCCATTTCGCATGCCATTCATTTTGCAAAACACAACTCGTAGGATTCTCCCAATACCAACCCTGAAGAATTGCACGGTCTACCCCATCCGTTTTCATTTGGGAAAGCATTTCTTTTCGATCGGACCAACCCTGCAACCCTTTTCCCTGAGTAGGTGTTACTAACTTTAGCCAGTGGCTTTCCTTTTGGCTAAGAGCAAATTTTACGGGATCGGCAATTACTTCGTCCGCATATCGGTGCGTATGTCCATCAATGATCACAATCAATGACAATGATGGCTTTCGCCAACCGGGAAAAG
The DNA here is from genome assembly GCA_002713685.1 of Opitutia bacterium. Taxonomy (GTDB): domain Bacteria; phylum Verrucomicrobiota; class Verrucomicrobiia; order Opitutales; family Seribacteraceae; genus Seribacter. Next base: position 11,848 of record PATX01000043.1, read on the forward strand.
CTAAAACTAGTTAAGAGTATGTAGCAAAGTGAAGAATGCCTTACTTGGGCGATCCATTGCCTGCCTGTACATTTGCCAATTTATGGCTGAGCGAAGCTTCGATAAATGCAGCGAAAAGAGGATGGGCCTTGTTTGGCTTGGACTGGAATTCCGGGTGAAACTGAACGCCCACATACCATGGGTGATTTTCGACTTCAACGATTTCTACCAGGTTACGCTCAGGATTCGTTCCTGAGATTATCAAGCCTTTTTCTTCCATTTGCTCACTGTAAGAATTGTTGAATTCAAACCTGTGCCTGTGCCTTTCAGATACCTCTTCTTTTTCGTAAGCAGTGTAAGCAAAGCTTCCTTTCTTCAGAGAGCAGGGACACGCACCGAGCCTCATGGTTGCCCCTTTATCTTCGACTGTTTTTTGATCATCCATGATATGGATGACTGGGTCGGGAGTTTGTGGGTCAAATTCTTCACTGTTTGCTTTTTCCAGACCAAGTACATTTCGAGCAAAATCAATCACTGCTATCTGCATACCAAGACACAGCCCGAAATAGGGCAGATTGTTTTCACGGGAATATTTCGATGCCAAAACCTTACCCTCGGTTCCTCGGTCACCAAAACCTCCAGGGACAAGAATACCATTTAAATTTTTTAGATGTGATTCCGGACCATCACGTTCAATATCCTCTGCATCAATATGAACGACTTCGACTTCACAATCATTTCGGATACCGCCGTGAACCAAGGATTCATTAACTGATAGATAAGAATCCTGAAGGTCCATATATTTGCCAACCATTCCAATTCTGACTTTATGCTTCGGGTTTAAGAGGCGATGAACAACCTCTTCCCATTCGTCTAATTTGGGAGCGGGTGCATCCAGACCGAGAAATCGGGTAACTAATCTGTCCAATCCTTCTTTTTTGAGCATGTGAGGCAATTCATAGATAGAATGGGCAACATCCATCTCCTCGATGACTGCTTCTTTAGGAACGCTGCAAAAAAGAGATAGCTTTTCACGAATTTCTTCCGTGATCGGCTGTTCAGTCCTACAAATCAATATATCTGGTTGGATCCCGATTTCTCGAAGCTTGGCAACACTTTGCTGAGTAGGTTTAGTCTTTAATTCCCCAGCAGCCCGCAAACTGGGTAGTAAGGTCATATGAATAAACAGCACATTTGCTTTGCCTACTTCGGATGCAAATTGGCGCATTGCTTCTGTGAAGGGTAGACCTTCAATATCACCGATCGTACCTCCGATTTCGGTAATTAAAACATTAACTCCCTCACCAGCAGCATGAATACGATCCTTAATCTCGTTGGTAACATGAGGAATAACCTGAACCGTTTTTCCCAAATAATCCCCACGCCGCTCTTTACGAATTACGGATTCATAAATTTGTCCACTGGTGAGATTATTAAATTTGGATAGTTTTCCTGAAGTGAAGCGCTCATAATGACCAAGGTCTAAGTCTGTCTCTGCACCATCGTCCAGGACATATACCTCACCGTGCTGAAAAGGGCTCATGGTCCCAGGGTCAACATTGAGATAAGGGTCAAATTTTTGTATCCGCGTGGTCAACCCTCTCTGCTCTAAAAGAGCACCCAAGGCACCTGATGTAAGTCCTTTTCCCAAAGAAGAAACTACTCCTCCTGTAATAAAAATATATTTCATATCCTAAAATCCATGAATGACATGGAAAATTTTTCATGCAATGATCTTTTGTTCACAGCGAAATGTACTCTTGAAAATCCTAAAACAGAGAATACAACTATTAATCTCTCTAATTGAAATTGCTTATACAACTAAATATTAAGACATTTTCCCTCGTCATCAAAATTGATAGATTAAAAACTGATTATTACTTGAATTAAAATGTTTAGTAGCTCTATTGGAAAAAAATACCTCATGGCCTTATCGGGGCTTGTTCTTATCGGCTTTGTTTTTGTGCACATGGCTGGCAACTTACAAATATTGATGGGCCAGGAAAAGATAAACGCATATGCCCATGCTTTACAGTCGCTTCCTATTCCCATTTTATGGGGCTCGCGTTTATTTCTTCTCGCAGCGGTTATTATTCATGCAATCACGGCATACCAATTAGTTAGAGAGAATCGACGGGCTCGTCCTAATAAAAACTACATCGAGACAACAAAAAGAGCCGGTCTTGCTTCCTTAAAGATGGGGCTTACCGGATCCATTCTGCTCGCTTTTATTGTTTTTCATTTACTCCATTTTACGATACGTACGATCTATCCTGAGTACAGTGAGATGATGACTGTAGTTGGCTCACCTGATTCCAATGAAATTCACGATGTTTACTCTATGGTTCTCGCGGGATTCCAGCACACCTGGATATCTGTTTTTTATATAGTCGCTATGTTTTTACTTTGCGGACATTTGGCCCATGGCGTCAGTAGTGCTTTTCAGTCCTTAGGCTTTCGATCCGAAAATTGGCGAGGTAGGCTTGAGCTTGCTGCGAAGGCTTATGCATGGATCATTTTTATAGGATTTGCCATTGTCCCACTACTTGTCTTGGCCCAAAATTGGGGTATATTTGAAGCATTCGATACAACCGCAGGTACGGAAACACTTGCTCTTAATTGACTTACCCAAAATCCCAAATTATGAACCTTGATTCCAAAATTCCAGAAGGCCCTTTAGCAGACAAGTGGGACAATCACCGATTCTCATCCAAACTGGTTAACCCAGCCAACAAAAGAAAATACAAAATCATTGTCGTTGGTTCTGGGCTTGCAGGTGGCTCCGCAGCTGCCACTCTTGGTGAGTTGGGATATAATGTAGACTGTTTTTGTTATCAGGATTCTCC
>PATX01000044.1 GCA_002713685.1 Opitutia bacterium
ATTCTTGTAAATCCTTAGAATCTCCCGATTGAAAAAAAATTCCCAGTTTTATTTGGGAATTTAAGTCTCCGTTAAGTGCAAGGAATTTTGTATTTGTAGTAATACTTGCATGGAGTGGAGTAATAAATAATAAACTTACTATAGAAGAAATTATTTTATAAACCCTAATCATATGTATTTTATTTTAATGTATTGGTGCCGAGGGCGAGATTTGAACTCGCACATCCTTACGGACACTAGAACCTGAATCTAGCGCGTCTACCAATTCCGCCACCCCGGCAACAAAAATCTATAAGAAAATGTGTTTAGAGTAATTGTCGAGTGTAGAATTATAGAGGAAAGGGTATTGGGACTACTTTTTTTCTTTTGCCGTTAGCCAATTTTTTTAGATAAGGATCATCCTGAGGTGCCTCCTCCGAATCAAGTAAATCGGGAGAATCGAAAATGTGAGTGATTCTTCGTGCGGTTGGGTTGAGGATATTCAAGAGTTTACCTTTTTTGTTTTGGGATATCAAATAAGTCTCCATTGGATAACGCATATTCTCGTACCGATCTATGATCATCTTTACCGCTTTCCCGTTTTGATTGGTTCGGTTGGAAATGCATAATACATCCGAAAAATGGGCTACTGCATCCAACCATAACTGAAATTGTGGCGATAGCTCAGGTAAAATATTTGCATCCAAAAAAGAGATGATTCTGCCAATTTCGATTTTGGAAGGTTTGTCAGTTTGCCTTAGGAGGGATTCAAATTGATCACTCAGGTCTAGAAAAGGGGAGAAGAATATGAATAAATCAGTATTTTCTTCATTTTTACTTAGATTGAATGACAAATTGGACGAATCTTTATCCGACCAAAAAGTAACATTCTTCCTTTGGTCAGAACCAATTTTATGTTCAGCAGACTCAGGAAGGAGAAAATGAAAGCCCTGATTGAAGTCGATTAAGCCGTTTACTAAAAATTCAAAGCCTCCTGAGTCAGGAGATTCCAAAATAATGTACAAGAAACGATCCTCACAAGCCATCATTTTGAAAAGATAAGCATTGGGCATGATGCTTCATTTTGTGATCGATCAAGACCAAAGCAGTCATCGCTTCAACAATGGGCACAGCCCGGGGTAAAACGCAGGGATCATGCCTTCCTCGTCCCATAAGTTCGGTATTTTCACCTTTTTCGTTAACGGTTTTTTGCATTTGCAAAACCGTGGCTGTTGGTTTGAAAGCGATGCGAAAGTAAAGCTCTTCTCCATTACTGATTCCACCCTGTACACCTCCCGATCTGTTTGACTGGGTCCTTACTCTTCCTTCCCTTTCTTCGAATAAGTCGTTGTGTTCCGAGCCTTTGAGAAAAGTTCCATTGAATCCACTGCCGATTTCGAATCCTTTGGTCGCCGGAAGAGACATCATAGCTTTTGCCAAATCAGCTTCGAGCCTGTCAAAAACAGGTGCTCCCCATCCAATGGGTAGACCGTTGACTCGACAAATAATAGTTCCGCCAACGGAATCGCCTGCTTTTTTAGCTTCGATTATTCGAGATTCCATTTTGGCTGCGGTTTCCGGATGTGGGCAACGTGTAGGAGAGGCTTCGATGCTTTCCAGTGTTGGGACTTCCTCCAACTTAGGGCATTCGATATCGTGAATTCGGTCTATATAAGTTGAGATATTAACTTGATCCATGTTGAGAAGCTTTTGAGCAATAGCCCCAGCTGCAACTCTAGCTATGGTTTCTCTGGCGGATGATCGCCCCCCTCCTTCATGGTTTCGAATTCCAAATTTATTTTGATAAGTAAAATCTGCATGAGATGGCCGAAACTTAGTCTTCATTTCATCATAAGCCTGTGGGCGAGCATCCTTATTTCTCACAAGCAGTGCGATTGGCGTTCCGAGCGTCTTTCCTTCAAAAGTGCCGGATAAAATTTCAACTTGATCCGCTTCGTCCCTGGGAGTTGTGAGTTTGCTTTGACCAGGTCTTCTGCGGTCTAGGCAAGGTTGAATATCCTCTTCAGATAAGTCCAGACGAGGTGGGCAGCCATCAATCACCACACCTATTCCACCACCATGGCTTTCTCCCCAGGAGGAGATGCGAAACAATGTCCCAAAAGAATTTCCCATTCGTTAATTATTCGTGAAATTATTCCACATTGCAAAAACAAATTGGTTAACAGCACTATGAACGCTGAAATGAGGATGATGAAAGAGTTTGCCAGGGATTGAATATTAGAATTTATTGAAACCTAGGCCGGGTCCCATGCGACGCGTCTCGAACGAACCCCGTCAGGTCCGGAAGGAAGCAGCGGTAGTTAGGAGAAGCGTGTGCTGTGGGGTGCCTGGCCCTTTTTTGTGCACAGTTTTAAAAGATGAGCTACTTTATCTTGCCTGTTTTTGAAATTACGAACAAAAGGGATTAATGGCAGATTCTTCTTATCAAGTCATTGCCCGTAGATGGCGCCCACAACAGTTCTCCGAACTAGTCGGACAGGATCATGTGGTGAAAACTCTTGGTAATGCTATAGAGTTAGGCAGAATTGCCCATGCATATCTTTTTGTGGGGCCGAGAGGAACGGGAAAAACCACCTCTGCCAGGCTGTTCGCGAAGTCGCTTAACTGGGAGGACGGTCCTTCTCTTGATGTCCCTGATGATTCTGAAATTGGAAAAGCGATTATGGAAGGCCGTTGTCTGGATGTTATCGAAATTGACGGGGCTTCCAATAATTCGGTCGATCAAGTAAGGGATTTAAGGGATGAGTGTCAGTACGCCCCAGCGCAGTGCAGATTTAAGATTTATGTGATAGACGAGGTTCATATGCTTAGTCAGGCAGCGTTTAATGCTTTGCTCAAGACCTTGGAAGAGCCTCCCCCCCACGTTAAGTTTGTTTTTGCCACAACCGAATCGCACAAAGTTCTGCCCACTATCGTTTCAAGATGTCAACGATTCGAGTTTCGTTCAATTCCGGTTGATCTTATTTCGCTTAAATTAAAAGAGATCTGTGCGAAAGAGAATATAGAAGTGGAGCCAACTGCACTCGAGGCGATTGCTCGAATGGCAATGGGCGGTATGCGTGATGCACAAAGTATTTTGGATCAAATGATTTCTTTCTGCGGGAACTCAATCACCCAGCAAAATGTCTTGGAAGTTTATGGCCTGGTCTCTGCGGATAGAATTGAATTATTGGCTCGTGCAATTCTTTCTGCAGATTACGGATCAATCCTTAGTGAAACCGATGCCTTTTCACAAGAGGGTCTGGATTTCTATCGTGCATTGCAGGATCTAAGTGATCATTTTAGGCAGAAACTTGTTCTTGAACTTAGTGATGTGGGTAATGACTCTTACCCTGAGCAAATTGTTCGTATATTGGATGCGTTGAGAGAGGGGGATGAACTGGTGCGATTAGGCCTTTCAGAAAAAACCAATTTTGAAGTTACACTCTTTCGGGCCGTGGAGTCGGGCAAGTCTCGGTCCATAGATCAAGTTATTCGCAAAATTTCAAAAGTTTTGCCTGACAAGGAACTCAAAAAAAAAACTGAACTCGCTGGGATAACGGATCATGATTCAAAAGTCCGTGCTGTAGATACTAAAGAAATAGAAACTCCTTTAGAGTCAAATCTGTCAGATGTAGTTGAGAAACCGCCCGTGGACAAAATAAGCTCTGTCGATCCAGTTGCCGAAGAAAATGTTGAAACTGCTGAGATTGAGAAAAAAGAAACAAAAGAAAAAAGCTCTGAGCCAAAAGATGATAGACAAATACAGGACGAGTCAGAAATAAGCAAAAGAGTCGAACAACTACCGGAGAAATTACGAAAATCTTTGGTTGAAGATTATAAAGTAAATTTTGTTTCGATAGAGAAGATTGATTCTTCGCAATTGATTTAGTTTTTTAAAATCCACCCAACCTCATCCTGTCGCACCCAGCCTTTTTTGAGGTTATCGGCAGTTCTTACTAACAGCCAATTCTGGGAATTTGGACCTTGGTGAGATTGATATCCCTCGAGTTGAGACTGGTCTACAAATAGAGATTCTCCGGCACGAACTGATGCATTTGCAGTACTGGAAGATGCAGCAAATCTTCTCAGCGGTATAGTTGCAGATGCATTGTCGTCACCCTGTTTTCTATCGAGCAGTGCGATCACCTGACTTTCAGTTAGGTTTTCATGCCTAGTGAAATCAAACACAACAAAGGTAAGAAGAGTTATTGCTCCCGCCCATGCCAAGCACGCAAAAATAATCGATCTGTTGGTTGTTCGTAGAAAAAATAAAAAGCTAATAAGGAGTAACCCAAACCAAAGAAAAAATACTAGTAATCCCTTCCAAAAATTAATGGAAAAGCCATCGAAGAAATTATTTTTTGGAGGATCGGTATTTTCCAGATTGGCTTTCCTGCACACAAAAGAAAGGTTTGATAGGAATTCCCGATTATTTCCGTCCAACAAAAGTGCTTTGCGGTAGTGAAGGATTGATCTGCCGTAATCACTGTTCTTATAGTATAAATTAGCTAAATTTCCGTGAAGGTTTGCAGAACTGGCTTGGTCTAAGATCTTTTCATAGTTTTCAATGGCTTGATCAATATTACCAGTAGCCTCGAATCGTACTGCGTCATAGAAAAGCTGTTCTTTGGAGCTCGCCCATATAAATGGAACTGAAATGATGCTCAATAAGCAGGTAAGGGAAAATTGAAGAATTCTCATGATAATTTTTTGAGAATTTCAGAAACTTTTCGCCTGAGATCTTTAAAATCTAGTTCCTGAGAACTGGATTCAGCGAATTCCAGGCCATCGCCTAGTCTGAGCATTTCTTCGATTTCGATAATCAAATTTTTGTCGAACTTTTGTTCTTTAATGAATGTGATCAGTTCATCACTTGAGAATGCGAACGTATTTCGGCTTTTGTCTTTTTTGCTTATCTGCATTCTCGTGAGATCTTTAAACGCTCTGAAGAAGCCTGTTGGATCACGATGGTCGGCATTTTCATTCAATTTTCGGCTTAAATTGGCTTTTTTGATACGAAAGTCTTCATTGAATTTATTCCTTCTCTTCCAACCCAGGAGGCCAAATGCCAGCGTTCCTGATAGGGGCAATATTTGAAAGGTCCAAAACCAGTAATTGCTTTCGATAGACTTGGGCTGAAGGCTTGAGTGCCATATTCCCGGATCGCTCGCTGTTTGAAATAAATCATTAGTCGACATAGCAATATTCGAGGGCATAGAATTCTGCGATTTGTTTTGGTTTGGAGGTTCAATCCATTTTTCTCCTGGTTTTACAAAAAGATTAATTTCGTTTCCAATAATGGTTGAATACTTCTCCTGTATGGGATCGAAATAGGAAAAGTTGAGTGGAGTTATTTTTAAATTTCCAGCTTTTTGTGGAGTCAGGATAAATTCGAAGTTCTGTCTGCCTTCGGATTTAATTTCTTCATTTCCTTCAAATAAAAAGGCAGGAGGCCCAATTTTAAATTCTTCGTTAGATTCGAGGATAGGAGCAGGGATGGCAGCAAAATTCCCTTTCCCTTCAATGCTAAAATTTAGACGAACTGGATCTCCCACTTCGATTTGATTCGCATCCACAGAAGATTGAGCACGAAAATTTCCGATCGCACCGGAATAATCGCTGGACCTGTTGGCCGATGGAAGGGGTTTGATTTCAATTGATTTTCTCGGAAGTTCCACGGTCAAGGATTCTTCTCGTCCAAATCCAAAGAAAGGGTCATTGAAGAAAGGACTAGAAAAGGGTGAATTTTTTCTCGAGTTTACTCTTACCCTCAGATTAACGGTAAAACTGATTTCCTTGGTACCCGCCATAGCTGCAGTTAGGGCCACGGGCCAGGTAAAGGTGGAGTAAATCTTGCCATTTCTTGATACATTTCTTTTTTCTGCAGTCCACTTGCCCAGATTATTACTTGAAAAAGATTCACCAATTTTTGTCGGTGCATTTTCAATTCGATTGACGGGCAATCGGTCCCAAATGAAAAGAGTGAGAGAAGTCATAATGGTCTCACCTTCAAAAAAATAGGATCTGGAAAATGGTAGCTCCAAGAATGCAGCTTGTCTTAGATCTTGATGAGCCTGCTTCTCTTGTTGACTTGGGTCGAGCACTTGAAGAGTCGCAGGGGGCACTTGATAAGATTTACCCTCGATCATGACTTTCCAAGCAGGAACCGTGAAGTTTCCGGTTCTTTGAGGTTGAACTTGAAAATTTAACTCGACGCGTACTGATGGAACTCCGTTTATGAAATTTGCTGAGCGCAGCGATTGAGGATTGTTTGAAATTCTAAGTCCAGGGACTTGCGGAAGGCTTCCTTGGGGATTTTGCTGTGTACCGTGAATAACTACTTTGTAAACTGTACGGGATGTATTTGATACGGAAGACGGCGTAAAGTTCGCCTCAACACGGATACTTTGAGCTAAAGTCTTTTGGGCGATTACCCCCAATGAAAAGATTAATAGCAAATGTAGAATAGTCTTGATACTCATAACACAGGAGTTTCTTCAGTAGTCCCTTCCCTTTGGTATTGTACCAATTGCCCTCTGTTTTTCGTCATCTAAATTTTTGCTCTTTGATTCCATTTCCTGCAATAATCTTTCGTAAAGAGCATTTACTTCTTCTGTGGGAGCATCCTCACTTGATTCTGATTCTTGGGTGTTTTGATCATTATCTTGGTCTCCAGCTTGAGGTTGTTGCGTCTGATTATTTTCTGATGACTGAGAGTCTTGTTGTTGATTATCTTGTACTCCAAAAAGGAGGCTATCGGAAGGAGATTCATAATCCACCCATGTAAGATAGGCCTTTTTTTCCTCAATCGGAAAAGTGATATTCGCATCTGCGTTGTCAGGTGCGATGCAGAGTGAATACTGACCTGGAGGAAGTGGGAGAAGGAAGGAACCATTCGAATCCGGTGCGAATGATGTTTCATTCTCATCTAAATTAAAATTACCATTTTGATCGAGGAATAGTTTAGCCTGAGTATATGGCCCTTCGCCTTTATTCTTCAAGGCATCACCATTCTTATCCATCCAAACTTTTCCTCGAATAATCGGTGCAGCTCTGTAGGGCAAAAGTAATGAACTTGTTCCTGCTTTTTGAATGGTCTTTGAATGGTTTTTGACTGAGTCTGCATTCAGTGGAGGTGGAGGTGCCGGAAAAACGGGAACAAGAAGATCGATCTTTTGGTTTTCATTCTCAACAAGTTCTGAATCCAAAGACAAAGAAATTGGATAAATCGAAGAAATCCATTCAAACGCAAACTGACCGGATGCGTTTGTTTTTAAAAAAGGTTCATTGGAGGAGTTGTGTTCACCGTCGTTATTTTTATCCCAAAAAACTTTTCCCTGAAGTCTGTTTTCGTTTTTTTGTGCAATTCCATCTCCGTTTTTATCCCTCCAAATTAAGCCATTAATGAGACAGACCATGGAATTAATTCTTTCTTCGATTTGTTTATTCAAAGATGCTAAGTTATCCTCTGAATTGAGATTTCCATCTAATTCGATGGCAGACTCGTAGTATTTGCGGGACTGTTCCCAGCTTTTTCTGGCTTGCATAACATTTTGCTGGTCCAGCCACTGATTTGTCTTCCGGTAAAAAAGGTTTCCCAGTTCATTGAGAGCTTGCGACTGGAGCTTGGGTGAATCTAAGCTTTGATCGATAGCTTGTTGTAATCTTTCTTTTGCTAGGTCAAAACGTTCTGCTCGGGCATATGCCAAGCCTGTGTTGAGTAAAATTTTTGCTTTTGTAGCTGACGACATTTCAGCAGACGCATTGAGCTCAACTTCATAGTTTTTAGCTGCTTCATCCCATTTGTTATCTTTGGCAGCTTCTTCTGCTCTCCTAATATTATCTTGTTTCAGGCACCCGCCGAAATAAAAGAACGGTATAATAAGAATGAGCGAACTTAGATTGGATACTCCACGAACTGTAGAAGGCGTGAGCTGATTAAAGAGTAGGGCGAATAGTCCCAACAGGACAAATGGTTGAAATCTTTCCACTGGGATTTCAGATGAAATTTGTTCCCGTTTTTTTTGTTCTCCTATTGATTTGAGGGTTTTGAAAACGGATACCAGACCTTGGCCCGTAGAGCCGAGGGGATAGTATTTCCCATTAGTTTCAACAGAAATTGCTTTTAGCGAGGTATCATCAAGTTGAGTGATAACCGTTTTTCCTTCGGGATTAAGTAAGAAATTCCTTGCAGGTGAATTTATTGGGTCCGTTGGTATTCTGGCTCCGGACTTGGATCCGATACCAATAGTATAGATTTTAATTCCCTGCTCAGCGGCTTCTTTTGCCCTTTTCAAACCTTCCCCTTCCAGATCTTCTCCATCTGAAATTAAAACCAAAAAACGGTCACGATCGTCTAGCGAAAATGATCGGGATGCTTCATCTATAGGCGCTGCGAGGTTGGTGCCTCCCATTTTTATGGTACCAACTTGTATATTATTCAACGTGTTGATGAAAGCTTGATGATCCAGGGTAAGGGGGCATTGCAGAAATGCATTTCCTGCAAATGCGATAAGTCCTATCCGATCTCCTCTTACATTTCCAATTAAGTTTGAAATGCTTAGTTTGACTCGCTCAAGACGGTTGGGTTTAACATCCCTAGCCCACATGCTTTTGGAGACATCGATAGCTATAATTAGATCAATTCCAGTAGGTTGATTAGTTCTTCTCTCTGTACCCCATTGAGGCCGAGCTAAAGCGAAGGCAAGCAAGATTAATCCCAAAGTAAAAACTCCAAATTTGATAAGATTTCTTTTGGTTGAGTAATGGGGGGCAATTCTCGGTAGTAGCTTAAGGGAAGTAAGTTGCAGGATTTTACTTTTCTTTGTTTTTTCGCTCCAAAAATAAAGAATACAAATGCAAAGTAATACACCTATGGAGATGTAGAGAAAACTTTGATCTGAAAAAATATTCATGGTATCCGCAGGAAAATTGATCGTTCCAGTAAAAATCCTACCACAAGCAATATAAACCCACTTGCCAGTGGCCATTGATAAAGATCCTCATACAACGCGTTTACTTCCAGTTGAATATCAGTTTTTTCAAGCTGGTCGATTTCATCATAAATAGATCGAAGAGTTGACTTGTCGCCAGCCTCGAAAAACTTGGCATCAGTTCTTTGAGCGATTTTCTGGAGAATTTCTTTATCAACGGGATATTCAGCGACCTCTACCACTGGAGTTCCATTTGCGTAACGCATAATATCTCTTGCATTAGGATCGTATAGATAGGTACGAGTGCGGGTGCTTGCACCGATGGCAATAGTATAGATTTTAATCTTATCCTTTTTGGCCCCTTCGGCAAAAATAATTGGGCTATGTTTGGGAGCAGGTTCGTCTTTTCCATCTGTCAAAAGAATAAGAATTTTACTTTTGGATTCAAGTGTCCGAAGTCTATTAATCCCCTCAGCCAGAACGGAACCAATGTTGGTTCCAGTCTGCTCTGTAAGGCCAACTTTCAGTCTTGCCAGGTTGGACTGCAAATATTCCTTGTCCAGAGTGAGAGCACTAACAAGATAGGGGTCTACCGCAAACGCAACCAAGCCGATACGGTCATATTTTCTTTTTTCAATAAATTCCTGTATGACCTCTTTGACCACATCCAACCGGGTGTTTGGTTCGCTTGGAGATGGACTCATATCAAGGGCCAACATAGACGCCGATAAATCTACGCCCAATACGATATCTACTCCACTTGACACAATTTTTTGAGTACTTTGATCCAGTCTTGGTCTCGAAATTGATAATACTGTGAGGACTAGACCTAGGTAGAAAAAAAGCTTTGGAAGCCAAAGCAATTTTGTCTTCCATGATTTGCGCGTCTTTTTAATATCTAAGATACTCGGAAATTTGATCGCCTGAGTTTTCTTTTTTCTTCGACTTAACCAAAGAGCTCCGGGAAGTAATAAAAGTAAGAATAACCAGTATGGTTCTCCCAAGCTTAGATTATTCCATTCAAAGTTTTCCATCAGTTTTTAATGTGGGCCAGTTTTCCACCATCATCCTTCGCCTGCTCCTGGTCCTCTATTCTTTTGTTGGTATCTTTTACAAAGAAGAGTGCGGAATCGAGTAACAGGTTGATTTGACTGCTTTCCGTAGCTTCTTTGGAATACTTAACTCGATCTCCCTGGTCCACGAAATCTCTTAGTAAATCCTCGTAATTTCGACTGAAGAAGGGGTTGGATGCAATCTCCACAATAAACTCTTCACCTGTAAGTTCCATGGCTGGCATTTGAAATCTTTTCTGCACATAAATCCTGAGGATTTCGGATAATCTGAAAACAAATGGCTTTGGCTCTAGTTTCAATTTCCTCCCTTGAAGCTCTTCAATGGCTAGGAGTGCTTCTTCGTATGGATCAACACTTTCTTCAATGGTTTCAGCTTTGCTACTCTTTTTTCTTTTCCGAATAAAATAAAAAGCAAAGACTATTACAATAAGTGCCAGCGACAGGATGGAAATCCAAGTGTAGTTTTCCAAGAGAATCTGCCATAAACTTTTATAAATTGTTAGAGGGCCATCACTTTCTACAGTAGGGTCTAACAGATAAGGCTTATCGGCATTGGCTGTGAAATCTTGCATGGGTATTATCTTCTGCGAGATTTCCTTAAATGAAAAAATTCTTTTAGAGATTTATCGAAATCGACTGTTGTGGAAAACTTAAAAGTATCGATTCCTCTTCGTTTAAGTTTTCCACTGAAATCGTTATGTTTGGATTGAATTGCATTAACATATTCTTTTTGGAAATTTTTGTCCGATAAATCTACCGTGATGACTTCTCCAGATTCAGCATCTTCAAAAGTTGTTAGCCCAGACTTGGGAAGAGAAACTTCATGAGGATCTTCTATTTGTGCACAAATCAAATCGTGTCTTCTCTTTGTTGATGAAATCTCTTTGTAAAAAAGATCTTCCATGTTTTCATCCTCTATCTTTTCAGACTCTGGCATGGTAAAATCAGAGACAAAGAACACAACCGCCCTTCTACGCATAACTTGATTAATAAAGCGTAGACCCTCATTTAGGTTAGTACCTTTAGTTTTATTTGGATAAAATAAAATTTCACGGAGGATACGCAGCACATGCTTTTGGCCTTTAGCAGGAGGTAGATACTGCTCTACCTCTTCGGCGAAGAGAAGAAGCCCTACTTTATCACCATTACGAGCAGCAGAAAATGCTAATAGTGCACTTAACTCGGCCATCCGCTCTCTTTTCGATCTGTTTTCAGAACCAAAAGTGGTGCTCTCGCTGATATCGACGGCGAGCAAAATAGTCAGCTCTCTTTCCTCTCGGTACTGTTTAACAAAAGGAATTCCCATTTTTGCAGTTACATTCCAGTCGATTGATCTTACCTCATCGCCAGGCTGGTATTCCCGAACCTCTTCAAAATCAATGCCTTGCCCCTTGAAAGCACTTTGATAGGAGCCAGACAAAACTTCAGAAACTAAGCGGTTGGACTTAATTTCAATCTGCCTGACTTTTCGGAGAATTTCTCTGGTAAACTCCTGATCCGGTTCTTTCATACCTGAGGTCTGAGATTATAGAAAATCTTACGGGACAGGGATCGTTTCAAAAATCTTTTTAATTATGTCGTCACTGGTGACATTCTCAGCTTCCGCTTCATAGGTAACAATCACTCGGTGCCGAAGTACATCCAAACCTACATCCTTGATATCCTGCGGGGTAACAAAGCTTCTTCCATTCATGAAAGCAACGGCTTTTGAGGCAAGTGCCAGGCTGATTGTTGCCCGTGGTGAAGCCCCAAAACGTATAAAAGCACCAAGCTCAGAGGCACCATATGTATCCGGGTTTCGAGTCGCTAAGACAACATCAACAAGGTATCCCTTCAACTTTTCATCAAGGTAAATTCCGTCAATGAGCTTCCTTGATCTAAAGATTGTCTCAGCATCCACAACCGGGTTTACCGTGTGAGAAACTGAAACATTTGCATTGGCATTAAGTATTCGCAATTCGTCTTCGCGATCCGGGTAATCAACCACCAATTTAAGCATGAAGCGATCCATTTGTGCTTCAGGGAGTGGGTAAGTTCCTTCTTGATCAATCGGATTTTCGGTAGCTAGTACTAAAAAGGGTTGGGGGAGGGGATAAGTTTCATCTCCAATG
>PATX01000045.1 GCA_002713685.1 Opitutia bacterium
ATGCCGGTGCGATCGTTTCCGGAGGTAAGGGGACAGCCGAAGCCAAAGTGGAAGCTCTTCTGGATGCAAATATTTCCGTGGCCGAGACTCCTTCGCATATCGCGGAGGCTCTTTTTAAGGTCTGGAATCCCTAAATTTTAAAATGGATTAGAAACTTCTCTCCGAGCTCAGCCTCAGGGAGCAGTTTATCCAAATTCCATATTTTGGCGGGGTGTAAACCTGAACTGTTTAATTCTTCGGTGTAGTCTCCACCTTTGAGGTATAATATACCATTTGCCGGCGAGTGTTTGGCACCCTTGGCAATTTTGTTCTGCACCCAGCCAAAAAAAGTAGGTAGGGCGGTGACCGCGCGTCCAATAACGAAGTCATAAGATTTCTTTTTGGGTAGTTCCTCGACTCGTCCCCGGATTACTTCAGCATTTTGAAGACCCAATCGGTTGACCATGTCTTCCACAACCATGACTTTCTTACCGATTGAATCCATCAGGGTAAAGCGTGCTTCGGGATAGCAAATAGCAAGGGGGATTCCCGGGAGTCCACCTCCAGTTCCGACATCTAGGAGTCGTGCCTTGGGCATCAGTCGGAGAAATTTTGTGATGGTCAGGCAATGAGCCAGATGTTTGACCTCAAGCCGGTCGGTATCTTTGCGGGAGACCAAGTTGATCTTGGCATTCCACTCACGCAGGAGAGAAGTATATTCATGAAGCTTTTCCCAAGTTTCTTTCTCTATATCAGGGAACCATTTTTTGAGGGTCTCCCATGAGTCTTCCCCGTTATTCATTTGGTTATTTAATATCGACTGCTTCCAAGCCTTTCACCAGATCATCGATCGCTTTTGCCTGAGACAGAAAGGTTTCGAGTTTGTCCAGGGGCAGGGCGCATGGGCCGTCGCATTTGGCTTCACTGGGATTCGGATGAGACTCAAGGAAGAGTCCGCCAATCCCTTGACTCATGCCTGCTAGCATAAGTTCAAAGACTGCCTGCCTGCGTCCACCTGCAGAATCACTACGCCCACCGGGAATTTGCAGAGAATGGGTAACATCAAAAACAACCGGACACCCGGTGCGTTTCATAATCCCAAAATTCAGTGGATCAACCACCAGATTATTGTAGCCAAATGAGGACCCCCGTTCGCAGAGAAGAACCTGATCATTCCCGGCTTCTTTAAATTTAGTAATAATATGTCCCATTTCATGAGCCGCGAGGAACTGGGCTTTCTTGACATTTATGGGCCTTCCGGTCTCGGCCAGAGCCACGACGAGATCAGTCTGCCGACACAGGAAAGCGGGTAGTTGAAGGACATCAATTACCTCAGCTGCCGGCTTTGCCTGAAAGGGTTCATGAATGTCAGAAATTACGGGGACATCATAGGCCTCCTTGATTTCAGCGAGGATTTCGCACCCCTTTTCCAAACCCGGTCCCCGAAAGGATGTAATCGATGAGCGGTTTGCTTTGTCAAAAGAAGCTTTGAAAATATAAGGAATTCCTAGCTTTTGGCTGATCTCTTTGTACGCTTCAGCAATTTCGAGGGCCAACTCTCGGGACTCCAGTACATTCATGCCGCCAAAAAGAGTGAAGGGTAGGGCGTTGGATACTTTGAGGTTTCCGACCTCGATTTCTTTTTGTTCGCTCATGCGTAGGCGATGGAGGGGGGGGTGCCATGCTCCGCGGACACAATGATTCCGATGCCACCGCGGGCATTGAAGTTTACTTCGACCCGGCACCAACGGGGATCAAGTGCGGTGACCAAGTCATCGAGCAATCGGTTGGCAAAGTGTTCATGGAAGGTACCCTCGTCCCTGAAGGTCCAGAGGTAAAGCTTGAGAGATTTTGATTCCACGATCGTTTGATCGGGTACATAGCGGATCATGATTTCCGCAAAGTCAGGCTGTCCGGTTTTGGGACAGATGCAGGTGAATTCACTGGTGTTTAATTCGACCACATAGTCACGCTCGGGATTACGGTTGGGGAAAGTCTCCAACTCACGCTTGGGTTGGGTGCCTCCCTCGCCAAGCTTGGTTAGGTTTGAATGTTCAGGATTTGTTTCGCTCATATAAAAGAATTCCTTTTATCTCAATTCTCGGAGGAACCGGCAAGAATAGAAGATTTCGATAATTCCTGCCACGGGATCACCGATTCTTTATTCTGTAAAAAGCGGGATAGATCTGTACAAAATTGATTTCGCGGAATCTCCCGGGCACCCATTTTTTCGAGATGGGGCGTGTGTGCCTGACAGTCAATCATTTCAATACCGTATTTTTCCGAGAGACTTGCAAGATGAGCGAGACATACCTTGGACGCTTCAGGAACCTGATGAAACATTGATTCTCCAAAAAACATTTCCCCAAAGGCCAGCCCGTAGAGACCGCCAACTTGTTTCCCCCCCTGCCATGCTTCAATGGAGTGAGCGATTCCCATTTGGTGGAGCTTTTCATAATCATCAATCATTTCCGGCTCGATCCAGGTGGATTCCTGTTCAGGGCGTGGAGATTTCGCACATGCCTCCATGGTCTTTCTAAAGTTTTGATCGATCCGAATTTCGAAATTTCCATTGGTCAGGGCCTTTTTCAAACTTCTAGAAATTATTAAATTTGACGGATCGAGGACCATTCTCGGGTCCGGAGAAAACCAGCACCAGTAAAAAGGCTCCTGTTCCATTTTCATCCATGGGAAAATTCCTTTTTGATATGCTGCCACTAATCGTTTGATCCCAAGATTTTCACTGACGGCAATCATTCCGTTGTCATCTGCCTGTACTGGGTCAGGAATCAGGATCGGTTCTTGATCATCTAGTAAAAAGATCATGGGTAGTTAAGAATTACTGCTAGACGAGTTCGATCAAGTTGATCTCCGGTCTACAATTAAAGCGAAGTCCATACAGGTTTCCGACTCCGCGGGTAATATGAATGTATCTCGATTTATCCCAACAATGAAGACCTTCGAGCATCGAATGATCAAGGACGGGAGCGAATGGGGCAAGTTTAGTGAAAGGGATTATGAATTGGCCTCCATGGGTATGACCCGCGAGCATTATATTCCAGTAGAATGGCTGTAACACCTCTTTGGCGTCTGGATTATGACACATCACTACAACCGGTTCGCTCGGTAGAGGGTTGGAGTATGTTCTTAAACAGAGGTTGGGATGGCATTCTTGAGACCAGAGGTCACCTACTCCAGCAATTTGTAAGGGAATGCCTTTGATTCGAACTTTTATGCTTTCATTGACCAGCAGTTGAACTCCAGATTTTTTTAAAACTCTTTTTAGATCCTCGGATGTATGTGGCCCTCCGTTTTTGGAGGCCCATGACCCGCCATCATGATTTCCCAGGCAAGCATAAATGGGGCACTTTGAGGAGAACCTCAATAGTAGTTTACCGAGACTTTGTAATTCTGGTTCAGTTGGTGTGTCGGTTATGAAGTCACCGGTGATAAAACAAGCGTCCGGTGATTCGGCAAAACCCTTTTGTAAGGCAGTCTCAATATTTTCGAGGGACACCGCTTCAGATAAATGAAGGTCAGAAATGTGAAGGAGTTTTAATTTTTCCTGTTTTTGAATCCCTTTGAATGGAAGGCTGATTTTAGATAGTTCCAGCCAGTTGGCTTCAAGTTTTGAATAGATTCCCCCGAATACGGGAGGCAAAACTCCGGCAAGAATACGAAGAATCATTCTTCGTCTGGCAAACTTCCTCAGATTGTAAGGGTATTTTCCGGGCCTTGGTTGAAAAAAGTCCGGAATTTCCGGTCTCATGCTTGATCTTTTATTACTAGGTTAGGAAGGAGCACTGATACCACCTTCTTCTTCAAGTTTCTCAAGTTCCTGTATCAATTTAGCCTGATTCACGGTTATTTCTCCAGAAGATTTTAGGTCTTTGATCTTAACTTTTTTTTCGGCTTCCTCTTCTTCACCCAGTATCAGGGCATACCTTGCTCCGGATTTTCCTGCATCTTTAAATTGTTTGCCAAACCCACTCTCCTTTAGTGGATGAGAAACGGCAAATCCAGCTTTTCGGGTGTGGGCAACCAGAGAAATTCCGCTCATCCGTTGTTCTGATCCGCAGATTAAAAAAAGATCAGGGGCTATTACATAAGTTGGGAGTAATCCGTTTTTTTCAAGACAATCACTGAGGGTCATGTCACCGATGGCAAAACCTGCTGCTGGCAGATCAATGTTGCCGGAAAGTTTTTTGATGAGGTCATCATATCTTCCTCCCCCGGCCAACGCTCTTCCTTCTCCTGAAGCTTCGAAGGCTTCGTAAACAAAACCGGTGTAATAAGCCAGTCCGCGGACGATCGACAAATCAATTTTTATAAAGTGAGCCACTTGATGTCCATCAAGGAGATTGAGAAGTTCGTTCCAGTCCTTTGCTCTATGCTGGCCTTCGGGACCGAAAGAACTAAGTTTTTCTAGTAAGACATCCAGGTTGTTGATTTTCTTAATCTCGTCTATACTCGAAAGGATTTCTTTTCCGTGACCAGGGCAGGCCGTTTCTAATGCATTAAGGGTTTGTTCAGGTTTTCGCCGAGCGCTTTTGTCAATTGCATCAAGAATGGCTGGGCGGTTTTCCGGTTTTATTCCAAGGTGATCAAGGAATAAAAGCCATGTCTGACGATCACTCAAGCGTAGGGCAAAATGATTTTCTCCCAATCCGAGTGTTTGCATAATACCGCAGAGTAAGGCGATAAGTTCAGCATCAGCACCTACGGAATTTTCTCCTAGAAGATCGGCATTGAATTGATAAAAGGATCGTCCCCGTCCTTTTTGGGGCCTTTCATAGCGAAAATGTTCACCGATGTTGTACCATTTGATGGGTTTTGGAAGAGAGTTTGCCCTGGCCGCAACCATTCGTGCTAAAGTTGGAGTAAGTTCGGGGCGAAGTGCTACTTCTCTTTCACCTTTATCCTGGAAATGAAATAGCTGAGATGCAATTTCAGGGCCTGATTTTTCAATGTACAAATCAAGGGGTTCCAGCACAGGTGCATCATATTCTCGAAAATCAAATGCCCTCGCTACATTGCGAAAAACGCGAAACAGATGGTTTCGCTGAGCACATGCCTCTGGTGGAAAATCCCGAAATCCCGGGAGGGTTTCAAACATGAATCAGAGTCCTTTTTCTAAATCAGATATTATCCAAATCTAATTTGGATAAACCGGCTTTCATTTCTTTGCCTGCTTTGAACTTAACAACCGCTCTGCGGGGAATTACCACATCGGTTTCGGGACGGTTGGGATTGCGGCCCACACGTGATTTTCGGATCTGTACTTCGAATACACCGAAGTTTCGAAGTTCAACATTCATGCCGTTCGTTAGAGCTTTATTGATGTTGTCGAGAGTTTTTTGTACAATTTCGGTGACATCTTTATGATTATAGTCAGCACTCTCGTAAATGTTTTGAACGATTTCTCTTTTGGTCAGGTTTTTCGACATGGTAGGAAACTGTTTGAAAGCACAAAGCTTGGGGGTTAGGATAGGGGTTAACTTTCATAAATTCCCAACTGGCAACAACCTGTCAAACTCATAATTTTTAATATGCCTAAAAAAGACGATGATAATCCATTAGAGGAAATGCAAAAACAATTGCGTGACCTATTTAAGAATAAAAATGTCCAAGTCGCTTTAGCTCCTTTCATGCAGTCAATGACCGGAAACGATGATACGCAAAAAAAGGAAGGAGAGGGGATTGATGATAGCACTCCGGAAGAACCTGAACCCAGTCGAGACGAGAAATTAGAAAATATCCGTACTTTTAATCGTAAGCCGAAAGAAATCAGGGATTATCTAGACCGGTTTGTCATTAAACAAGAACAGGCGAAACGCGTTCTCTCAGTTGCTGTATGTGATCATTATAATCATATTCGCACTTGCCTTAATGATTCCCAAAAAGCGAAAGCCCCCTATGTGAAGCCAAATGTTCTACTCCTTGGTCCAACGGGAGTGGGAAAAACTTTTTTGATGAGAAATGTAGCACAACTGATTGGAGTTCCATTTGTAAAGGCAGATGCCACCAAATTTTCCGAAACAGGGTATGTCGGGTATGATGTCGATGATTTGGTTCGTGATTTAGTTAAGGCAGCCGATGGCGATACAGAGTTGGCCCAATACGGAATTGTCTATGTGGATGAGATTGATAAAATTGCTGCTGAAGCATCCAAGAGCGGGCGGGATGTGTCAGGCAGGGGTGTACAAATTAATCTTCTTAAACTAATGGAGGAAACCGATGTAAATCTCCATTCCCCTCAGGATATGATGGGCCAAATGAAAGCTTTCATGGATATGCAGAAGGGGGGTAAGCCAAAGAAGCCGACCTTATCAACCAAAAATATTCTTTTTATCGTCAGTGGAGCATTTGATCAACTTGGTGAAAATGTACGTAAAAGATTAAATTTAAATAGGATTGGATTTGGATCATCGGACGAGTTGAACCAGAGTGACATCCCGGCTTCTACTTTTCTTGGAAAAGCGGAGACACGGGATTTTATTGATTATGGATTTGAGCCTGAATTTATTGGTCGGTTGCCGGTGCGTGTAGCTTGCGAGGAATTAACCAGGGAAGATTTACGCGAGATTCTTCTCTCCTCCGAAGGTAATGTATTGGAACAGTACCGCAGCGATTTTTCCGGTTACAATATAGATTTCAGAATGTCGGAAGATGCGATTTCGATGATTGCAGAGAACGCAGCTGAAGAAAAAACGGGGGCACGCGGTTTAGTCACTGTTCTCGAAAGAACATTTAGGGATTTTAAGTTTGAGTTGCCTTCCACCAGCATAAAAAGCTTCGAGGTGGATGAGCAAATGGTTAAAAACCCTGAAGCAAGTATTAAGGAACTAATTGAGCAAAATCGTGATCATGTCGATGATAGTATGCTCGAGGATGTCGATCGTTTTATTGAAGAATTTAAACGTAATCATGGTTTTGAATTGAGGATACGAAAGCCTGCCAAGGTGGCTCTGATAAAACTGGCGGCACAGGAAAACCGTTCGGTGCTCGCATTTTGCGAAAGAAAGTTTGCAGACTTCCAGCATGGTCTCTCGATTATAGAGCAGAGAACCGGGAAAAAATCATTTGTGATCGAAAGAAAAGCTATTGATGATCCGGATAAAGAACTTTCGAAGTGGGTGGTAGATAGTTTTGGCAAAAAGCGAGATCAGGGTGAGTAAACCGGATCCGGAGGCGGTTCGGGCAACCTTTGAAAGTGTTGCTTCCCGTTATGACTTAGCAAACCATTTTTTGTCTGGTGGAATTGATTATTATTGGAGGAAAAAATTAGTCGAAATGGCCGTGGAGGGTTCCTGTGATCAGGTTCTGGACTTAGCTACTGGCAGTGGGGATGTACTCTTTGCACTGCGAGAAAGGTTCCCTCCGGATGCAGCAATTACCGGGGTCGATTTTTGCGAGCCTATGTTGCAGGAAGCTAGAAATAAAAGAGAAGCAAAGGAGTTGGATGAAAATTCAAACAGGTTTCTTTTAGGCGATTGTTTATCCCTGGATTTTCCGGATGAATCTTTTGACTTGGTTACGATTTCATTTGGCCTCCGAAACTTATCTGATCGTGATAAAGGACTGCAAGAAATGTATCGGGTACTTAAGCCAAATGGCAGGTTAATTGTGCTGGAGTTTAGTCAGCCATACTTTTGGTTTCGCCCGTTTTATTATTTTTATCTAAAGTTGATACTTCCTTGGATGGCAAGGTTGGTGACCGGAGACAGAGAGGCTTATCTATATTTGGGTTCAAGCATTTCGGCATTTCCTGATCGTGTTGGTCTGGTTGATGAGTTTGAGGGTGCAGGCTTTGAACGCGTTCGTTTTTCTGCTCTGACTTTTTCGATCGTGGCCCTTCATCTTGGGTACAAAAAAAATAACTCTTAGTTTTGTTGGTCAAGAAACTGGAGCAGTGCCGGTAAGTTTGTTCGTGGTTTGTCGCATGTTTGATTGCGGCAGGGGTAGACCGTAGGCTGCCCATTGATTTGCTGCTGGTTCTTGAGGAAGGGAACCAATTTAATGAGAGCCGGGTCGGATTTGAATGTATCCTTGAATAGCAGGATTTTGGAGGGGAGAAATCGCTGGTTGATTGCTCGTATGAAATCTTGAGTTTCATTGCTTCGTGAATCGCCGACAACGACTAATTCAACGGGAGAGTTCAACATAAAATCCAACGCCTGTAAAAGAACCTCCGCTCCCGCGGGATTCTTTTCAATGAAACCAGCAAATGCTGAAAATAAGGAAAGCAACTTTTGATTATAAAGTTGATTTCCAGTAATTTTTAACAAGCGAGCTAGGTTTAATGCCATAACTGAATTTCCAGAAGGGATGGCCCCGTCATAAAATTCCTTGGGGCGTACTAGAAGTTTTTCACCATCAATCGCAGTTAGAAAGAATCCTCCTCTTTCTTTATCTTCGAATAATTTAATTGCCAACTTTGTCAGTTGATCAGCCTCTATGAGGTATTGACTTTCTAAGCTTGCTTCGTAGAGATCGAGCAGTCCTTGAATGAGAAAGGCATAATCATCTAAATGGGAAGGCAGTCCCGCCTTTCCTTGTCTCCACCTTTTAACTAATTTACCGTCGTGTTTTCGTAGATTTTTCAGGCAAAAATTAGCTGATTGTTTGGCAGTGATAAGATAGGAAGAGTCCCCGAGTGCCCCTGCACTCCGGGCAAAGGCTGAGATCATTAACCCATTCCAGTCGGTCAGAATTTTATCATCAAGTTGGGGCTGAACTCTTTTTTCTCTAGCTTCAAACAATCGCTTCCTGAGAATTTCGGTATTTTGGGATTTTAATAGGGACTGCTTCAAAGACAGGTGAGGGATGTTTTTCCCGGTTAATTTTTGAGAAACTTCATCGAGGTAGTTTCCTTCTGATTGAAACTGATACTCGTTAGCAAAGATCAATGCGTCATCTTGCCCAAGGATCTCAAATATTTCGTCCATTTTCCAAAGATAAAACCCTCCCTCTTCACCTTCACTATCAGCATCCTCTGCGGAGTAAAACCCTCCCGGTTTGGAGCTGAGTTTTCGCTGCACATAGGATAATGTTTCTCTACAATTACGGAGATAAAAGGGGTCTTTGGTGATAAGGTAACACTCGAGGTTAGCAATGGAAAAGAGAGCTTGGTCATAAAGCATTTTTTCGAAATGGGGCACCAACCACTTTGAGTCTGTAGAATAGCGGTGAATACCAAACCCAATTTGGTCATAGATTCCCCCTTGTCTGATTTTTCTGAGAGTATTTTCGACCATATTTAAGGCATGTGTTTCTCCGGTTCTTTTGAAGTAACGAAGAAGAAAGCTTAAAGTATGACTTGTAGGGAATTTGGGCTTATTTCCAAATCCACCCAATTCCTTGTCATAGTCTTTTTGGAGATAATGGTAACAGGCATCCAAATGGGTGGAGTTTAAATCTCCGCCTTTGTGAACGCTTTGTATCTCCTCCAAGCTTTTTATAATCGCTTTTCCAATTTCTTCTACTTTTTCTCTATCTTCTTTCCAAACACGGGAAAAATGAGGCAGTAGCTGTAGCATTGAAGATTTTGGGAAATAGGTACCTGCGAAAAAAGGAACCTTATCCGGAGACATAATGATGGTCGTGGGCCATCCACCACTTCCAGTCATCATTTGCGTGACCGACATGTAAATATGATCCAAGTCAGGTCTTTCTTCGCGGTCTACTTTTATGCTTATATAATCTCGGTTAAGGAAAGCTGCAACTTCATGATTTTCGAAAGATTCGTTTTCCATTACATGGCACCAATGGCATGTGGTGTAACCAATGGACAGAAAGATAGGACGGTCGAGTTTTTTTGCTGTTACAAAAGCATCTTCTCCCCAGGGGTACCAATTAATGGGATTTCTTGCATGCTGAATCAAATAAGGACTGCTTGAAAAAATTAGCCGATTAAATTCTTCTCCACCATCTGATGGGAGTTTTTCGATTTCATCAGGAGAAGGAAGAGGCAGCCGAAGCGGTTTTTCGGGATAATGACCGTTAGTCTTGGAAATAGTTTTGCCGGGAAGACTATCCGGTGTATTCTTCGAATTAGCAAAGGCGGAAAACTTGGCGAATAAAAGAAACAGAAGGAAAAAAGCTGAAAATTTTTCTTTGAAAATAAGCCTTTTTTTAAAACTTACTTTCATGAGAAATATTTGGCAAATCTCCTAATCGAGTGAAATTATACTTTTTAGTTCTTCTACTCGTTGTTTGATTTCCTTAGTACCCGCTGACTCTAAACGATCACAACCAAATGCTTCAACGGTTAAACTAGCAGTGCAGGTGCCATATACCATTGCATCTTTAATAGCAGAAAAGTCAGTCCGGTTGCGTGAGGCGAGTCGGCCGATCAGGGCTCCGGCAAATGAATCGCCTGCTCCAGTTGGGTCACGCAATTCGGTGACGGGGTAAGCCGGCAGGGCAAAAGATCCGTTTTCATGAAAAAGAATGGCTCCATGTTCGCCTTTTTTGATGATCACAGTTTCAGGGCCAAGCTCCCGAAGTTTTTGACCGGCCAGAATGATATTGGATTCTTCAGTAAGTTCCTCTGCCTCGGTATCGTTGATTACAAAAAGGCTTACTCTTTTGATTAATTCGAGTAGAGCATTTCTTTCGATTTCAATCCACAAGTCAATTGTGTCTGCTACAACGAAAGGGGAGCCTTCCAGTTGATCTAGAACATGCATCTGCAAGGCGGGATGGATATTTCCAAGCAGAACGAATTTGGAATCGAGATAGTTTTGAGGAAGATCCGGTCTGAATTTCTCAAAAACATTCAATTGGATGTCCAGGGTATCGCGACGGTTAAAGTTTTCATGATATTTTCCCTTCCAGAAAAAAGTGGGCCCACTGGTATCTACTTTGAGACCCTCCAGATCAATATCCCTGTTTCGTAAACGTGAGATGTATTCTTCTCCAAAATCGTTTCCGATAACTCCTACCATTCGGGTTTGAGCAAAATAGCTTGCAGCAAAGGAGCAGTAAGAGGCTGCACCTCCGAGAATACCTTCCTGTGAACCATAGGGCGTAATAACATTATCAAATGCGACTGATCCAACCACGAGGAGCGGTGCGGATTCAGGAGAGTCTGATGCGATTTTATCTACCATTCTCGAAGCCTATCTTAGGATAAAGACGGGTTCAAGATGCAACCTTGCTTCAAAAAATAATATTAATGAAAATTGATTTAAAATTTACCCCAAATTTTTTCCATTAAAGCATAAGTTTTTGGATCATGCTCTTTCAATTCAGCACGCACAAAAGGGTAAAAGTCATTTACGCCAACATAAGATTCAGTCATTTCGGCAAAAAATTCTTTATGGTTGGTGCGTGCGTAATGCTTGGTTTTCCCTCCTCGAAATAACAGCACTTTTTCATAGAGTTTTTCCTGTTCTGACCTTTGATATTCTGCCAAGATATCTTTATGATCAAAACCGAGGATCTGATCGTGGTAGGCGTGAGCTAATTCGTGAAGGATGACATAGGGATGCTTTTGCCATGTGCTTCGCTTGAGGAGATTCTCGGCCCGCGGGATATGAACTCTTTTCTCAAGGGCCGGGTCGTATCCATTGCTGATTAACCATCCTTTACTTGGGTGGTACTGCATATTTGTAAGTGCATGCTTTTTATCAACTCGGATAGGGAGCGTTTGAAGAATTTTTACCCGCTCCTCGGGTAAAAGAAATTTAATTCTTTGAAAATGATTGGAAAGGGCCTTTCTTACTTCACGAAAAAAAGGTGCATCATGAGATTCGGCAATCTCAGGATCCCATTCAATTTCCCAACCTTCCAAGTAACCGATAACGGGTTTATAATATTGTTTTTCAGCCTGGTTTTTTTCACCCTGCAAAAAGTGACCAAATACAAATGGAATGATGAAAAGTATAGATTTCCAAGTATAGGTCATATCTTTTCAACTGTAGAAATTGGAAAAGTGCTGGCAAGGACAACTTGATCGTCAATTTCTATAAGAATGGAGTAATTACCAGGCTCTTCAAATTTCAGGCGATGTATGTCATTGATAAGGTTAATCCGGTGTTGAGGACCTGGAGATTCAAATTCCCGTTTGATTATGGTTCTTGGTTCTTCATCAGACATGGGGATACCAATGGAAATTTTTAAATGATGTTTTCCTAGGGGCAGGTCGGAGAACGAAAGAAACCAAATCATTCTTGGGTGAACCACTGGAAATTCTTTTGCACGTAAGTTCGAGAAGATACCTAAAAGAGTATGTTTGCCAGTAGCGGGGTCGACATAGACCGAATCACAGGTAATCCAGGCAAGAACTTGAGGTTTGGTTGACATGGTGGAATAAAGAAAGGTTTAAAAAATTACTTCAGTCCGCTGCGGACTAGAAGTGGTTCAACCTCAGGGTCACGACCCATGAAGTCGCGATAAAGTTGATCGGGCGGAACAGAGTTTCCTTTACTAAGTATTTTTTCGCGGAAATCGATTCCGGTTTCTTTATTCATGATTCCTTCTTTTTTAAAGCGTGTAAAGGCGTCGGCATCCAAAACTTCAGCCCATTTGTAGGAGTAGTAAGCCGCAGCGTATCCAACTGGACTACTAAATAAATGACTGAAGCGCAGGGCAATGGTACGAGGAGTGGTTTTGCGTTTTGGTAAATACCCCTTCAGCGTTTCCTGCAGCGAAGATTCGAGTGAGTCAAATTCTTGCATGGCTAGATTCCGATGGATGTGGAGGTCTAGCTTGGCGAAAGCCAATTGGCGCATCATCGTATTGCCAGCCATAAAATTGCGGGCTCGGAGCATTTTCTGAAAAAGGTCTTCCGGGATGGGTTCGTTCGTTTCATGATGCCTTGCGAAAAGATCAAGACTTTCTCTTTCCCAGCACCAGTTCTCCATGATTTGCGAAGGAAGTTCCACAAAGTCCCACGGAACATTAACACCATTGAGACTGCGGTGGGGGACATTGCCACAGAGATGATGAAGTAGGTGACCAAATTCATGAAAAACCGTCTCCACTTCATAGTGCGTGAGTAGGGCAGGCTTGGTGGGGGTGGGAGCAGTCAGGTTTCCGCATATCAGTCCAAGGTGAGGTTCGCGATCACCATTATCGGTGGGCTCCCCGGTTTTGAAATAATTCATCCATGCACCGGCTCTTTTGCTGGAACGAGGGTGCCAATCAGCATAAAATGAGCCTAAGTGTTTTCCACTATGACTATCAATTAGGTCGTAAAAGCGGACTTCCTCATGCCATACCGATTGGGGAGTCGCTCCAGAGCTTAATCCATTATCAATCGTCTTCCCCTTGTAATGAGTTGGTTGTTCCTTGATTGTGAGCCCAAAAATTTGGGTCGCCAATTCAAACATTCCTTTCAGCACTGATTGAATAGGGAAATAAGGACGCAAATCCTCATCATCAAAATCATATCTTTCTTTTTTGAGTTTTTCGGACCAGAAGCCAACTTCCCATGGTTGCAGTCCATCTACAGGCGTTCCAGTTTTTTCAGCTTTAAATTCTTCGAGTTCCATATTTTCCTGCTGAAAGAAAGGGATAGTCTTATCCCTAAGCTCGGAAACAAATTTATCTGCTTTGGCTCCATTTTTGGCCATTCTTCTTGCGAGTACGGCATCTGCAAAATTATCTTTTCCTAATATCTCCGCTTTTTCCTGCCTTAGCTTGATAATCTGACGGATGAGAGGTTCATTTGCGTAGGGGGCATTTACGCAAAGGTTATCACTGGCCGACCAAACTTCTTTGCGGATTTCGTCATCTTCTAAATATTGCAGAACTGGAAGCATGGAAGGAGCATGAAGGGTGAAGACCCATGCGTCTTGGCCCTCTTCCTCGCCAAGTTTTTCAATTGCAGTTTGTCTGGCAGTTTCCCTTGCGGTTTCAGGCAGGCCTTTCAATCTATCATTATCTCGAACGACAATTTTCCATTCATTGGTGGCATCCAAAACCTGTTCAGAAAATGTTTGGGTTACTTGGGCAAGCTCCTTGGAAATCTCTTCAAGTCGATTTCTTTTTTTCTCGGGTAGATCAGCACCGGCTTCTTTGAAGTCAAGTAGGGTTTCTTTTAAAAGACGCTGGTCTATCGGATTGAGCGAAGATGATTCGTTTTTTTCATCAAAAAGTTGGAGAGCTTTCCACAACTCTGAATCGAGTGTAATTTTAGCACCAAAGGCACTTACAGCGGGTAGCATTTCATTATGAACCTCTCGTAATTTATCTGAATTACAAACGGAGTCCAAGTGTGTGACGAGTCCCCAGGCGTAGTACAATTCATAGCTGGCATTTTCCAGTGCCTTTACCGTATTGTGGAAATTAATTTCTTCAGGTTTTAGATCGCGGATTTGCTGAAGATTCGCTTCGGATTTTTCAAGTGCAAGCGAGATATCTTCGCGAATATGCTCAGGAGTAAGGTTTTCCCAGGCAGGATTTCCTGTAAGAGATAAAAAAGGATGAGATGACATGAGATAATTAGTTTATGCAAAATTCCATGATTCGCGCTGCGTTACCGTGAGATGATGGTTTGGAGTGAATCGTTATACTATGCGTACCGGGTTCGAGGTCATGGGCAAACATAACTGTTCTGGGGTAGTGTAAATTTCGACTGTAGTTGTGATATAGGTTGACTTCTTTTGGTGGCTTATCGTCAATTTGAAATTTGATTTTGCCGGCATCAGGACCGGCGAGTACGAATGCTCCGATTGCCCGCCCCTTGAATTTGAAGTGGATTGGTGCAGTCTCAAAATCAGTATGAAGCAGAGGTGCGTTCAAATATCTTTTTCTTTTACTCCCCTTTAAATTTGTCCAATTGGGTTCAGAATATTTCCAGCCGTCAGTAAGTTTGATTTTTTTGGGACTGAGGAATCGGCCAAATTCATAGTTGAAAGGGCACAATGGGCTTGAGGGAAGAGGGTGGGATTTAGCAACGGTGGGCGAATGTCCACTCCACGCAAGATTGAGGAGATGTTCGTGCATGTCGGCACATAAACGGTTGCCCGGAGTTTTTGGGTGGGTGCCACCAAACTGTCCCCAGGTGAACTTACCCTTTTTTATTTGTGTGGATAACTCCCTTGCGAGATGAACTCTTGAGATCT
This sequence comes from Opitutia bacterium, assembly GCA_002713685.1. Classification (GTDB taxonomy): domain Bacteria; phylum Verrucomicrobiota; class Verrucomicrobiia; order Opitutales; family Seribacteraceae; genus Seribacter. Next base: position 15,054 of record PATX01000045.1, read on the forward strand.
GATACCTCTCTAAAACTTGCTCATGTGCGGACATGGAAAGAGGTTTTTTTCCTTTATCCAGTTCAGCTAGCATATTTGGATTAACGAAGTAAGTCACGACTATGTCGGTTTGAGGGAACTTTGTTCTTAGTTGACGAATGATCCCTTCCATACCCCGTATGCAGGCTTCTCGGGAATGTGCTGCATCCTGGTCATCATTGACCGCAAACTCTAGAAAAAAAAGATCGATCGGTCCTTTGGAGATAACATCCCTTACTAATCGAAAGGCTCCGGTGGTGGAACAGGTGGAGGAGATACCGGCATTAATAAAAGTAAATTCAGTTTGGGGGAATTTTTCTTTCAGGAAATCCATAACCATGGGTCTGTAGCCATCCATTTCGGTGATCGAACCACCCATAAAAGCAACGGTTGCTGCGTTATTGGTTTCCATTGCAAGGCGTGAATGATCAAAGGAACCCCGAATAGTTATATTTTCTTTTTCGAAACCTTTGAGCCAGGAAAAGTGTAACAAAAATACAACTTTCGTATATGCTAAGAAGCGGGCATTCATGAGTTTGTATTAGCGAGTAAAAGAGATGCTTTGGCAAGCTCAGTAATCTTTTTTGCGTCCTTGTTAGTAATGTGGATTTGAGGAGTCATCCAGCTGCCACCAACGATTTGAACTTCCGGGAGGTTAAGGTAGTTGGAAACTTTTTCTTTTCCAATTCCACCAGTTGGTAGGCAAGTGACATCGGCGTTTTTGAAGGGAGCGAGTAAAGATTTGAGGTAAGGTACGCCTCCTGCTGGCTCAATGGGGAAAATTTTAGGATAGAGGCAACCTGCCTTGATAGATTTCAATAATTCGGAAGGACTAAGGATTCCAGGATAGAAGGGAATTTTTAATTTTTGACTCATTTCCCAAAGACTATCACTCCACGCTGGTGATACAGTAAAGTCCATGCCTGCATCGAATGCCCACTGCATCTGATCCTTGGATAAAATGGAACCCGCACCCAAGATGAGATCCGGGAATTTCTTTCTTACTTCCACCAAGGCTTTCTTAGCAGTTTCCGTTCTTAGGGTCATTTCCATCAGATATAGGTCTGCTTCGAGAAAAGCTTCTGCAATGACCAGCGCCTCCTCTGCCGTTGCTTGGTTAATAATTGGTAGAACAGGATAATTTTTAAATAACTGATGGTGTTTCATTTTTTGATTTTCTATTTTTTAGATATCAGTCTTGAGTAGAAATCGATCTATCCTCGTTCTTCTCGTTTGACGAATTTAATATTTTATCATCCCTAGAGAAAGTGTCATTTCCCACCGATATTAAAATTATAGATTTTTCACTGGATTTTATTCCAGTTAAAACGCGGATGCCTCTTAAGTTCGGAACAGAAATTTTGTCCTCGGTTACTTGTGCACGTGTCAAGGTGACCGTACAAAATAAACTTGGTGAGCAGTCGTACGGGTGGGGCGAAACTCCTCTAAGCGTTCAATGGGTATGGCCCACTGATACGGAGTATTCTATTCGCTATGATAGCCTCCTTGAGTTTTGTGAATTTATTAAAATTCGTTGGCAAAGCTTTGATTCTTTTGGGCATTGCATTGAAATAGGGCATGAATTGATAATGAAGGATCTGCCCGAGGCCCTAAAGCAGTTCAACCTTTGCAAAATAGTAGATAGTGAACCGATGCCTTGGTTGGCCGCACTTGTTTGCGCATCTCCTTTTGATATAGCCATTCACGATGCGTTTGGAATGGTTAATAATGTCCCCATTTATCATGCTTACGGGAAAGAGTTTTTATCCTCTGATCTTGCAAGTTTTATCGATCCTGCCGAGGATTCAGCAGTCCAGTTTAATGGCAGGCATCCCTCTGATTTTCTTGAACTTAATCCACCTTCTGAAATTCCAGTATGGCATTTAGTTGGCGGACTTGATCCTCTGGAGCAGGAAGATTTGACAGGAGGTGAACCTAATGACGGCTATCCCGTATATCTCAGGGAATGGATCGAGCGAGATGGGCTAAATTGTCTCAAGATTAAATTACGTGGTAATGATGCTGAATGGGATTATGAGAGATTGGTAAGAATTGGCACGATTTCTCAGGACTTGGGAGTCGAGTATCTCACGACAGATTTTAATTGTACGGTAACTGACCCGGCTTATGTGAATGAGATTCTCGACCGTCTTAAGTTAGAAAAGCTGGAGACTTTTCGACGCATTCTTTATGTAGAGCAGCCTTTTCCTTATGATTTGGAAAAGAATCGTATTGCCGTTCATTCAGTAGCTGAGCGTAAGCCCCTCTTTATGGATGAAAGTGCTCACGACTGGAAGCATGTACGTCTGGGCAGAGAGCTTGGTTGGACGGGGGTGGCACTGAAAACCTGTAAGACTCAGACTGGTGCATTGCTTTCTTTGTGCTGGGCCAGAGCCCATGGGATGGATTTGATGGTTCAAGATTTAACCAACCCGATGCTAGCCCAGATTCCCCATGTTCTACTGGGAGCACATGCGGGAACCATTATGGGGGTTGAAAGTAACGGTATGCAATTTTACCCCGATGCATCGCTGCAAGAAGCAAAGCTTCATCCAGGTGTTTACAAAAGAAACCGTGGAATGCTCGATATCTCTACGATTAAAGGGAACGGGTTCGGATATGGGATATAATTTTTTATGAAAAAAAGATTTTCAGGAGTCTTTGTTGAGCTGCATTTGGGCGTATGCTTTAATCTTTTCGCGCACGCCGGTAAGTCCGTTCCTGCGGTTGGGTGATAAGTGCTGGGTGATACCCACCTCGGAGAGGAAGTCGGGCTCCAAGCGGACAATATCTTCAGGACTCTCATCACTGTACAAATCGCATAGGAGGGTGGCGGTGCCTTTAGTGATGGATGCTTCGGAATCTGCCTGGAAATGACACTTACCATCGGCAAAACTAGGGAATACCCAAAGCTGGGAGACGCATCCTTTGATCAGGAATGTTTCGATTTTATACTCCTCGTTAAGTCCGGGATTATCCTTCGCCCGGTCGATCACATAGGTAAGTCGTTCGAGATGGTCTTCGAAGGGGATAAGTTCTTCGATCAATTGGTCTCGCTTATCTTCAATGCTCATTAGAATTACCTTTTGAGTTGCCGGAAAAGGAGATGGGTTGCTCAGAGTAGCTCTTGGATCCGACCGAGACTTCTTTGAGAATTCCTTGAATCGGTAAAAGATCATGAATGGATCCAGGGGATTGAAATCGGGAGGTGTCGCCCACCGTTTCACCGGTGGCTGAATCCTCGACAGCCTTAAGGCTCAGCGATGAGCGATTGGTATCTGAGAATAGAATCTCAATCTGGGTTTGCTTTATTCTGACAAAATTTTCCGCATGTGCATCGAGAACGTACAGATTGAGATTACCGTTTTCATTCAGGAAAAGCTCAAAGTTGAAACCTGAACCGTGCGGACCGAGTTCATACAGTTTACCCCCATGTGGAGCAGTATGTACATGGTGACCACCCCCATCGGATGGAACTTGGTCCGAGCATCCCACAAATAATAAGTAGGTTAAAAGAAAGATAGATTGAATGGTTTTCATTTCAAAAGGTAGATTTTATCTGCGGTGACCCATTCTAGCAAGCGTAAGGGAATACTTGTCTCCTCGGAAAGAAGTTAGCTGTAAGTCTAATTTCAGGATGGTCAACCAGCATTAGAATTTCTAAGTTTCATTATTTCACCCTACTTAATCCCTCAGCCCATATATGAAATCCAAGAAGAATCTTCTTTTCCTTTCTTTATTCACACTGGTTCTCGGTTTATCCGGGTGCTTTCTTACAGACAGTGCTCATGCTGCCAAAAATAAAACGGTTAAAGGTAACCAAGCGATCGCGAAACAAGTCAAGGGTGGTAAACCTGATTCCGATAAGCCCAATATTGTGATTGTGATCACGGATGACCAAGGGTATGGGGACTTGGGATGCACCGGAAATCCGGTGATCAAGACCCCGCACACTGATAAATTAGCCAATGAATCGGTCTGGCTTACAGATTATCATGTCGCTCCCACCTGTTCTCCAACGCGTGCGGCCTTGATGTCTGGTCACTGGACGAACCGGACGGGTGTGTGGCATACCATTATGGGTCGTTCCATGTTGCGTGCGAATGAGGGGACACTGGGCCAATTTTTCAAGGAAAACGGATACGAGACGGGGATGTTTGGTAAGTGGCACCTCGGAGATAATTTTCCCTACCGTCCGGAAGATCGAGGGTTTACCGAAGTATACCGTCATGGGGGCGGGGGCGTTGGGCAAACCCCCGATGTCTGGGATAATGCCTATTTTGATGGTGGTTATTTCCACAACGGAAAGATCGTTGATGCGAAGGGGTTTTGTACAGATGTCTTTTTCCGGGAAGGCAACCGTTTCATACGCGAGAGTGTGAAACAGAAGAAACCATTTCTCGCTTACATATCCACGAATGCACCTCATGGGCCTTTTCACTGTCCTCAGAAGTATCTTGATATGTATAAAGGACAGTCGGGTAGAATCGCATCTTTTTTTGGAATGATTACCAATATTGATGATAATATCGGGAAAACCCGAAAATTACTTAAGGAGCTTGGCGTTGAAGATAACACGATTTTTATTTTCACCACGGATAACGGAACAGCAAGCGGTCGACAAATTTTCAATGCCGGAATGCGCGGACAAAAGGGCAGTGAATATGATGGAGGGCATCGGGTGCCATTTTTCATGCATTGGCCGAATGGTGGTATGAATAAATTGAAAAAGGTTGATACTCTTTGCCATGCGGTAGATGTCGCACCGACCCTACTTGATCTAACGGGTGGAAAAAAACCAAAGGGCTATAAGTTTGATGGGGTTTCCATTCGAAAGGTGTTGGACGCCGATGGGGATGTGAACTGGCCTGGCCGAATGCTAATAACTGATTCTCAACGGGTGAAAGACCCCATCAAGTGGAGAAAGTCCTCCGTGATGAGTCAGGGTTGGAGATTGGTGAATCAGAAAGAACTCTACAATATCAATGAAGACCCCGGGCAGGCCAAGAATGTAGCCAGTCAGAATCCTGATCAAGTTGCCAAAATGCAGGCGTTTTACGATCAATGGTGGGCCGAATTGGAGCCAACTTTTGCGGAAACTACTGAACTCCATGTCGGACATAAGGAACATCCTGTGGTCAGCTTGACAAGTCACGACTGGATCGGAGGCCCTACACCCTGGAATCAGGGACATAACCGCAGTAAGTATCCTTTGAAGAAGGGGAAAAGGGCTAAGCATGAGGGGCATTGGGCCTTAAAGGTTTTAAAAACTGGGACATACAAGATCGAAGTCATGAGATGGCCTGCTGAATCGGGGAAAGCGATAAATGAAGAATTGATTGCGGGTGCCGATGTTCCCGGAGAGAGTAAAGCATTCCGGGCGCAAGTAGGGCAGGCGATCGGTGCGAAATCTGCGACTTTGCGTTTGAATGGTAAAAACCTGGATACTAAACCGGTTAACTCGGGTGCCAAGAAAGTAGTCTTCGAGACTAAGTTGACCAAGGGTAAGCATGAATTGTCACCCTTCTTCGATGTTCCCGAGGGAGAGCTCGGGTGCTACTACGCAGTCATAACTACGAAGTAAAATGATGCTACGACTAGGCTTTGGCTTATTTGGAATTCTTTGCCTTTCTGGGCTTTGGGCGAAAACTAATGTGGTTGTCTTCCTGACAGATGATCAGGGGTGGGGGGATTTGAGCCTTCATGGAAATACCAACCTGTCGACCCCCAATATTGATTCCCTAGGGAAAGAGGGGGCGACCTTTGACCGCTTCTTTGTTTGTCCTGTTTGTTCGCCCACGCGAGCTGAATTCCTGACGGGTAGATACCATGTCCGGAGTGGTGTATACAGTACATCCGCAGGTGGAGAGCGCATGGACTTGGATGAGATCACAATTGCGGATCTCTTCAAAAGAGCGGGATATTCTACGGGTGCATTCGGTAAATGGCACAATGGTATGCAGTATCCATACCATCCTCTTGGCCGAGGGTTTGATTATTTCTACGGATTCTGTTCCGGGCATTGGGGGCATTACTACGATGCCTTGATGGAAAGAAATGGAGAGCTGGTCAAAGGGAAGGGATTTTGTGTCGACGATTTCACAACCGAAGCGATGAATTTCATCGATCGTGCGGTCAAAGATGAGAAACCCTTCTTTGCCTATGTTCCCTATAATACGCCACACAGCCCCATGCAGGTGCCTGATCGTTGGTGGAATAAGTTCAAGGATAAGAACCTGGAAGATATGATGAGGCACCGAAATCCAAGTAAGGAGGATAGACTCCACTTGTTGGCGGCTTTGGCGATGTGTGAAAATATTGACTGGAATGTGGGAAGGTTGCTGAATAAATTGGATCAATTGAAGATTGCGGATGATACTATCGTTCTATTCTTCCATGATAATGGGCCTAATGGGAACCGTTGGAATGGTGATATGGAGGGAAGAAAGGGATCGACCGAAGAGGGGGGGACCCGTTCACCTCTGCTGATTCGTTGGCCAGCCAGCATCAAGCCGGGCACGGAAGTAAAACAGATCTCATCAGTTTTGGATTTATTGCCTACGCTTACGGAACTGGTTAGTCTAGGCGAGAAGTCTAAAAGGCAATTAGATGGGAAAAGTTTGGCACCATTACTTAATAG
>PATX01000046.1 GCA_002713685.1 Opitutia bacterium
ATGGCGGAGAGGGCGGGATTCGAACCCGCGGTACCTTGCGGTACACAGCATTTCCAATGCTGCACGATCGGCCACTCTGTCACCTCTCCTTAGGGATGGGTTATTGCATGCAAAGCTCTCTTTCGTCAACGATCAAAACAATGCAACTTTCCTGTCAAGGGGCGAAATACTCAATTTTCCCCATCACTTTACTTTTGGTGTTTGCCTGATCAAAGGATTAGGTTAGAAAGACTTTAATGACAACAAATGAGGTTGCATATAATGGAAAAGTTGAGGGCGATGTAATAGTCACCAAGGCCGATGCAGTTATTAATTGGATAAGAAAGCATTCGGTTTGGCCTATGCCAATGGGATTAGCATGTTGTGCTATTGAATTAATGGCTTCTGCGGCATCAAGATATGACATTTCCAGATTTGGAATGGAAGTGATGAGATTTTCTCCTCGTCAGTCTGACTGTATGATTGTGGCGGGAACCGTAACTTACAAGATGGCAGAGGTGGTCAGGAGAATTTATGACCAGATGGGTGACCCCAAATGGGTTGTTGCTATGGGAGCTTGTGCTTCTACTGGTGGTATGTACCGTTCGTACGCAGTTATGCAAGGAGTAGATACGATTGTCCCTGTTGATGTGTATGTGAGCGGATGTCCACCCCGCCCGGAGGCATTACTTGATGCAATGATTAAGCTTCAGGACAAGATTGGTGCAGAGTCGTCTGTGAAGAATTTGAAAAGCTCGAATAAAATCGCTTGTTAATCAAAATGATTGATCAGGATTTTACCGATTCTATTCTTGTTAAGTTTTCTTCGGTCACCAAGAGGCATCACGATGATTGCCTCACTCTTGATTGCGATTCAATTTCCGTCAAAGATGTTCTTTTACATCTAAGAGACGAGGAAACCTTTGATTTACTTGTTGATCTCACAGCAATTGACCATGGTGAACATGCTGACAACCGCTTCTCCGTAGTTATTCATTTATATTCAAGGATTCATCACGACTACCTTCGCGTACATTCAATTTGTGAAAATAATGAACAGCCTGCTTTTCCTTCGGTCTCTGATCTTTACCCGGCCGCAAATTGGCATGAAAGGGAAGCCTTTGACATGTTTGGGATTCGCTTTAATGATCATCCAAACCTTAAGAGAATCTTAATGTGGGATGATTATCCTTATTACCCCTTGAGAAAAGATTTCCCTCTCGCTGGAATTGAAACTCCCTTGCCTGCAGATGATGTTGCTGAAGTGACTCAAGCCAGTGTAGACCCTGCTCCTATGATGGGAGGACCTTTTGTCTCAGGAACCGGAGATAATATGAGTGAGGCAGAGCCACGGGCTAAAGATGAAAGTTGGACAGAGGATACTGAGAAACCCGTTTTATGAGTAGTGAAACCATAGAAGTAAATGTGGGAGATGCAGTCTCAAGAGGTGCTGATGCTACTGCCAAAGCTGATAGCGGTAAAATGGCTCTCAATGTCGGTCCATCTCACCCTACAACTCACGGAGTCTTGCGTCTTATGATGGATTTGGACGGAGATGTGATCACTCGATGTGAACCTGTGCTGGGCTATCTTCATAGAGGTGATGAAAAAATTGCCGAAAATATGACTTACAATCAATTCGTGCCTTACACGGATCGTTTGGATTATCTTTCCCCTTTGGCCAACAATGTCGCCTATGCAATCGCGGTTGAAAAACTCACTGGATTGGAATTGCCAGAACGTTGTGAAGCGATTCGAGTTTTGGTTTGTGAACTTGCCAGGGTTTCCAGCCATCTACTGGGTATGGGTGTCTTTGGCATGGATGCCGGTGCTTGGACTCCTTTCATGTATACATTTACAGAGCGAGAAAAACTGTACACTCTTTTCGAAGAGTTGACTGGTGCTCGCTTTACCACTTCCTACACCCGAATAGGCGGAGTGGCACGAGACATTCCCGATGGATGGTTGGATCGCGTATCACACTTTTGCGACAACTTGCCAAAAGCGATTGACGAAGTAGAGAAATTACTTACTAGAAACCGCATATTCATTGATAGAACTGAAGGGATAGGTGAGGTTTCTCAGGAAGACGCGATAGCCTATGGTTTCACTGGTCCTAATCTTCGAGCTTCAGGCGTCGATCTAGATTTGAGAAAAGATAAGCCTTATTCTGGCTATGAAAAATATGACTTTGATGTGCCAATAGGGACTCGCGGAGATTGTTATGATCGCTATTTGATAAGAATCGAAGAAGTTCGGCAAAGCCTTCGAATTATCAAACAAGTTATATCAGATTTTCCAAGTGGTCTTTGGTATGCAGAAGATGCAAAAAAAATCTTTGCTCCGCCAAAAGAAAAAATTCTCACCAGCATGGAAGAGTTAATACAAAACTTCATGATAGTTACTGAGGGTCCTCAAATCCCTGCTGGAGAAGTATATTTTGAAGCTGAGAATCCGAAAGGTGCCCTCGGTTTTTACATTGTGTCTAAAGGTGGCGGCGTACCTTACAGGCTTAAAATACGAGCCCCGAGTTTTTGTAATCTAAGTATTCTGGAGAAAATGGTTCCCGGACATATGCTAAGCGATATCACGGTGATTTTGGGGAGTTTGGACTTTGTAATGGGCGAATGTGACCGCTGATTTCTATGAAGTTGACTGAAGACACAATCCAAAAGATCGACGAGGTAATCTCCCGATACCCAGACAAAAGAAGTGCTTCTTTAATGGTTATTCACCTTGTGCAGGAAGAACTTGGTGCTGTTGACTTAGAAGCGTCTGAATGGATTGCAGATCTTCTAGATTTGCAACCCATCAATATTCGCGAATTAATTACTTTTTATCCGATGCTTCGTGAAACACCATGGGGCGAGACTCATGTACGCGTATGCCGCACGCTCCCTTGTGCTCTTCGAGGAAGTTATGCAACATGTAAGAAACTTGAGGAAAAACTGCATGTCAAAGAAGGGTGCGTGTCGAGTGATGGTAAACATTCAATCGAGTTTATGGAATGTTTGGCCGATTGCGGAGAAGGCCCCGTTGTTATGGTAGGCGATCAAACCTTTGAAAATATTGATGAAGGAAAAGCCGCAAAACTAGCCCAACTTATTCTCGATGATAAAGTAGCGGATACCAAAGAATTTACCAGCTACGAGAAAGCTGTTGAGTCTATTCAATCTTCGAAATCTTAGTCTTAAATGATCAGCAAGAAAATTCCCAAGGAAAGAAGAGTCATTTTAAAGAATGCCGATAATCCTTCATATTCAAACAAGATTACCTGCTACATTAAAGAAGGTGGGTACGATGTTCTGAAGAAATCAATAAAGAAAAAACCAGAGGAGATAGGAGAAGAGGTTCTTAAATCAGGAGTTAGGGGGCGTGGTGGTGCAGGTTTTCCCACGGGAATGAAATGGAAGTTTTTGGACAGGAAGTCTGGTAAACCAATTTATCTCATTTGTAACGCCGATGAATCTGAACCCGGTACTTTTAAAGACAGACAGATAATCCATAAAGACCCTCATCAATTGATAGAGGGTATGATGATTTCTGCCTACGCTATTCAAGCAAAACAAGCTTTCATTTACATACGTGCTGAATTTTTTGAAGGGGCAAAAATACTTAACCGAGCGATAGCCGAAGCTAAGGCGAAAGGTTTCTGTGGTGAAAATATCCTTGGAAGTGGATATTCATGTGACTTGGTTGTTCATCGAGGTGCTGGTGCATATATCTGTGGAGAAGAAACTGGATTGATTGAATCTCTCGAAGGTAAACGCCCTAATCCCAGGATCAAACCCCCATATTTTCCCGCAGTTTTAGGCCTCTACCAATGTCCAACAATAGTGAATAATGTGGAAACTCTGTGTAATGTTAAGCATATCATGGAGATGGGAGGGGAGACTTTTTCAAAAATTGGAAAGCCCAACAACACGGGTACCCGCATTTGGTGCGTTTCCGGTCAGGTCAAAAATCCAGGATACTTTGAGTTTGAGTGCGGTGCGTTGACATTAGGTGAAATGATTTACGATGTTTGTGGAGGATTGCTTCCTGGAAGAACACTGCAAGCAGTAATCCCGGGCGGGTCGTCAGCAAAGATCTTGCGAGCGGACGAACGATTCAAAGGTACTCACAAAGATGGCACTGATTTTGATTGGGGGATTGAAGACATACCATTGGATTTTGATGGACCAATGGCAGCTGGCACCATGTCAGGTTCTGGTGGAATTGTGGTAATGGATGATACCGTGGATATGGTCGAGGCGATGGCCAACATAAACGCTTTCTATGCTCATGAGTCATGCGGGCAATGTACTCCGTGTCGGGAGGGTTCGCTTTGGATGAAAAAGATTTCCTCAAGGATGTGCTCAGGAGATGCAAGAGAAGAAGATGCAGACCTCCTTCTAAGTGTTGCCAATCAAATCGAGGGTCGTACTATTTGTGCTTTTGGTGAAGCGGCAGCCTGGCCTACCCAAAGTTTCGTGAAAAAGTTCCGCAAAGACTTTCTGAAAAAAGCAAAAACTCAAAAACGAAAAAAAGATTCTTTGCAACTGATTTGATCCAATGATTTCCACACAAAAGACAGAGACAGTTTCAATCGTACTGGACGGGGATGAAGTTGAAGTGCCTGTTGGTATGAACCTGGTGGATGCAGCAGCGCTGTTCCAAAAAGAAATACCTCATTATTGCTATCATCCTCAACTTAGCGTCGCAGGTAACTGCCGAATGTGTCTCATAGAAATGGGTACTCCAATGCGTGATCGTGGCACCGGGGAGGCAATTTTAAATGAGGATGGAAGTCCGAAAATTGGTTGGGTTCCTAAGCCTGTTATTGGCTGTGCAACTACGGTTTCACCGGGTATGCATGTAAAGACTATTTCAGATAAGGTAAAAGATTGCCGTGAGGGGATTATGGAGTTTTTACTGGTTAATCACCCTTTGGATTGTCCGATTTGCGATCAAGCGGGTGAATGTCGATTGCAGGAATTTGCAACTGACTATGGCCGAGGTTACAGTCGCTACACAGAACGCAAAAATGTAAAACCAAAGAGAACCCGTCTAGGTCCAAGGGTCACGCTCGACGATGAACGCTGCATTCTTTGCTCGAGATGTATCAGATTCACCCAAGAAGTGGCCAAGGATGATGTTCTTGGATTTGTGGATAGAGGGAGTTATTCCACCCTGACTTGTTTTCCCGGCAAAGAACTTGAAAATAATTATTCTCTAAATACCGTAGATATTTGTCCAGTGGGTGCACTTACAAGCACTGACTTTCGTTTCAAAATGAGAGTATGGTTTCTTAAAGAGTCTCCCAGCATATGTACCGAAAGTAGTGCCGGATGTAATATCTTAGTTTCCAGTCGGGAAGGTGAAATCTATCGTATTACTCCGAGAAGAAACGACGATGTCAACGATAGTTGGATGACGGATAGTGGTCGTAGTCTCTTTAAGAAGGTTCGAGCTGAAGACAGGCTTGCCGTTCCATCCATAAAACAGGAAAAATCTTCATTTGATCAAAGTATTCAGACCGCAGCAGAATCGCTGAAAGATAAAAAAGTGGCAATTGTTGGCTCATGCCATGCAACTTTGGAGGAACTGTATTTATTAAATCGCCTTAGCAAAGCTACCAAATCAAAGAAATATCTTCGGGGACATTTTGGGCAAGATGACGGCATTCTTCTTTCTGCAGACCGGACCCCTAACTTACGGGGAGCCCTGGCTTCAGGGTTTGCCAACACCTACCCCCGGGATAATTTATCTAAATTAAACTCTGATCTTAAAAAAGGTGTTATTGATGCAGTATTGGTTTTAAATGAGGATCTGCTTAGTTCTGGTGTTGAAGCTGAATCTTTACTCGGGATATCAATTGTTTATCTTGGTACTCATGCAAACGATACAACCAATCTGGCTGAGGTTATTATCCCCACACTTACTAGCTTTGAAAAGAAGGGGACTTTTATCAACCGCTCTTTTTTTGCTCAAGGATTTGAGCAATCCATCCCTGGTTTACCTGGCTTGCTTCCCGATGTTCATATTCTAAGCAAGTTGTTGGATGAGCTTGATAATGAAAATAAGGTTACTTCTGACTTTAGTCTAATATGGAAAAATTTGTCGTCCCCACCCAAATCGCCATTTAAGGGTATGTCGTTTAGTGATTCACTGGGTGGATCTTTGAAAATTGATGAAACTAAATGGAAAGATTTGCCATTTGTTGAATCGAACGCACTTCATTACAAGAAGTAATTTCATGACTTCCTAAGCATGTTTGATTACGAACTTATTCAACTTATTTTAATAAAGGTAATATTTGCTTTTCTTATGGTGGGGGCAATTATGACTATGGCTGGTTACTCGGTCTTGGCAGAGAGAAAGGTGAGTGCATGGATGCAGGGAAGGGTAGGTCCCAACCGAACTGTTTTACCGTTTGTCGGGCACATACCTGTTGTCGGCTCTCTCCTCAAAGGCCTAGGGATATTCCAACCCTTGGCAGACGGCTTAAAGTTTCTTTTTAAAGAAGAAATTGTCCCAGGGCATGTAAATAAATTTTATTATTATCTTGCTCCAATTGTCGCCCTAGTTCCCGCATTGACAACAATGACTGTTCTTCCCTTTGGTGAGTTCGTCAATGCTGAAGGTGTCACTATACCTTTAATTTTGGCTGATCTTGATATTGGGATTCTTTTTGTTTTGGCGGTCTCTTCTTTAGGAGTTTACGGCATTGTGCTAGCCGGTTGGTCATCCAATAGTAAATACCCTTTTCTTGGTGGTATTCGCTCATCTGCTCAAATGATATCTTACGAGTTGGCTATGGGTCTATCTTTGTTGCCCGTGTTTCTGTGGGTTAGTGAACCAGGTTCGACCGTATCATCATTGAGCTTGGTTGAGATTGTTCGATCACAGCAAGGTTCCACATGGTTACTTATTATACAGCCAATTTCGGCCCTGATTTTTTTAATTGCTCTTTTTGCTGAAACTAATCGGCTTCCTTTCGATATGCCAGAGTCGGAAACAGATCTAGTTGGAGGCTTTCATACCGAGTATGGCAGTTTTAAGTTTGGTATTTTCTTTGTGGCTGAATATGCCCATATAGTAATCGGGTCTGCTATTTTCACTCTTCTATTCTTGGGTGGTTGGAACTTCTTACCATGGTTGGACAATCCTTGGGGTGCTGATTGGATGGGTGCGCTTATTGGGACTGGATGGTTTATAATCAAAACCATTTCCCTGATTTTCTTTTTTATTTGGGTAAGATGGACCCTTCCAAGGTTTCGATATGATCAGGTAATGGATCTTGGTTGGACTAAATTATTACCCTTAGCTTTGGCCAATTTGATTTTTTATATTTTTGTTGTGACTTGGCTGGATCAATCGAATTTAAATTTACCATAAATACATAGACATGGCTAAAACCGTAGTACTCGACCGCAAACCCCTTTCTTTTTCAGAACGAACTTACCTCCCGCAGATTGCTAATGGTTTGAAAACAACATTTTCCAATATGTTCAAGCCAAAGGTTACGCTACAGTATCCTGAGGAAAAGCCAAAAATACCTCAAAATTACAGAGGAGTTCCCACCTTAGTTAAAGACCCAAATGGTAGAGAGAAATGCGTTTCCTGTCAGTTATGTGAATTCGTTTGTCCTCCCAAAGCAATTCGAATCACACCGGGGGGTGTACCCGAAGGTGAAGACGATCGCGAACATGTGGAAAAAGCCCCTGAAGAGTTTGAAATTAATATGTTAAGATGCATTTACTGTGGTTATTGTCAGGAAGTTTGCCCCGAAGAAGCAATTTTTCTTCAGGATGAGTATTCATCCTCGGGTTACAGTCGCGAGGAAATGATCAACAACAAAGCCAAACTTTATGAGTTGGGGGGCACTTTGCCTGACCAACATTACAAATGGGATAAGAAGAAAAAGGCAGAGGGGCAGGGAAACTCCCACTAAATTGTTTTTTTGGTTGAGGAATTGTTCTGAATTTCGTCTATAGAGATGAGTGATTTATTCTCCTTCCAAGTCAATTTGTCTGCTAAGTGAACACGATTGATATTCTCTTCTATTTTTTTGCGACCTTATCGATAGGAGGAGGCTTATCTATGGTTTGCTCAAAGCATCCTGTTTCCGCAGCGATGTTTATGATTATATCTCTCGTGGGAGTTGCTGCTTTGTTTGTTTTACTTGAAGCATTCTTCTTAGCGGTTTTACAAATTCTTGTTTATGCCGGTGCAGTGATGGTTCTTTTTCTTTTTATAATTATGCTTCTTGATGTAGGGCCTGATGCAGGGAAAGCCTCCAAGATGAAGTTGGTTTCAGGACTTGCTGCTGCCTTTTCCATTTCATTACTCATTGTTATTTTTCTTATAATAGTGCAAGACTCAGGATGGTTACTTGAGGGTGCAAGTTGGAGTGCAGTGCCTGAATCCTCCAAGCTAACTCAAGGAGGGAATTTTGTATTCTCCACAGCGGTTAAGAATTTCGGTTATGGTTTGATGACGAAGTATATGCTTCCTTTGCAAATTTCAGGGTTTTTACTTCTTGCTGCGATGGTTGGAGTGATTGTTCTGAGCAAAAAAGATGAGAAGGAGGTTGGCTAAAAGTGGAATCAATAACTCCCTCCCATTATCTTGTTCTATCATTGATTTTATTTTCGATTGGCTTTTTTGGAGTTCTTCTCCGGAGAAACCTTCTTCTGGTTTTGATGTCTTTAGAATTGATGTTGAATGGAATCAATCTCGCCCTGGTTAATTTTTCGCGTACTGCCTTGAATTTGGATGGAAGTATTTTTGTATTCTTTATCATGACGGTAGCAGCAGCCGAGGTTGCAGTGGGCTTAGCCTTGTTGGTCGCTCTATACAAAAAACGAAAGAGTGTCTTCACTGATGACATGAATTTAATAGCCAACTAAGATTTAAATCATGATACAGGTTGCACTTAGTTTACTATTCTTACCCTTTATTTCTGCTGCAGTCACACTATGCTTTCTACGCAAACATGGGAATATTGCTGCTTTATTATCTGTTGCTACTGCGGGGGGCATTCTGGCTTTCTCGTCCTTCTTGATTTTTGGAGGAGAAGAGGGCTCAATTTTCACCTGGAGTACTACCTGGTTCGCTCTTTCAGATATGCATTTGGAGTTTGGCTTTCTTGTTGATAGCCCCGCAAAGACTTTACTTTTTGTTGTCTCATTCATTGGATTATTGATTCATATTTTCAGTCTTGGTTATATGGCTGATGATGAAGCCAAATCCCGTTATTTTGGCGGGCTTTCCATCTTCATGTTTTCGATGATAGGGATTACATTGGCAGATAACCTGATCATGATTTTTGTCTTCTGGGAATTAGTCGGGTTTAGTTCTTATCTGCTTATTGCTCATTATTTCAAAACTGACGAAGCAGCCAAGGCTTCGAGGAAAGCTTTTATAGTCAATCGGGTGGGGGACTTTGGTTTCCTATTGGGGATCATTTTTACCTATTGGATTTTTGGCACGGTCAACTTGCAGGAGTTAGAAGCCGCAAGTTTAGATCCGACTCTCACCTCTACATTGCTTTGCCTATTACTAGCCTGCGGTTTTATAGGTAAGTCAGCTCAATTTCCTTTACATGTCTGGCTGCCTGATGCCATGGCTGGCCCGACTCCGGTCTCTGCATTAATTCATGCTGCAACTATGGTTGCCGCTGGTGTTTTTCTGCTGATCAGGATCGATTTTCTTTTCACTGCTGAAGCACTCAAACTGGTTGGCTTGTTGGGATCAGTAATGGGTCTTTATGCTGGGTTTTGTGCCCTCACGCAGAGAGATATAAAGAAAGTATTAGCCTATTCCACACTTTCTCAGCTTGGATATATGGCTGCCGCCTTTGGGCTTGGTTTGCCAGGTATAGCCCTTTTTCACCTTATGACTCATGCTTTCTTTAAAGCATTAATGTTTCTTGGGTCTGGTTCAGTAATTCATGCCTGTCATCATGAACAAGATATTTTTGCTTACGGTGGTTTGCGAAAAAAAATGCCTGTCACTGCTTACACCTTCCTCGTTGGTGTGTTGGCAATTTCTGGTGTCCACTTCCTTTCAGGATACTTTAGTAAGGATGCGATTCTACTTGGTGCTTACAATTTGGATTTTGTTATCTTTTTAATTCTTTATGTGGGTGCCGTTCTTACCTCTGTTTATATGTTTAGGCTCTACTTTCTAACTTTTTGCGGAGAAGCCCGTTCGAAATCCTCATCTGTGGCACATGAATCTACGATTTTCATGACGGGTCCATTATTAGTTTTAGGATTTCTATCAGTGGTAGGGGGATTTGTGGCTCTTTACCCCATTCAAATTGTCGAGTTTCTGTTGCCAGATATCGAACGCGTCGCAAACATGCCTAACCATTTATGGATGAATATTTTAGGCTTATTTGCATGGGTCGGCGGATTAGCAATTGCATGGAAAATGTACGGTAATATTTCATCTTCCAAAGATCCGCTCTCCGAGAAATCCCCAACCGTATTTAATCTTTCTCGGAGTAAGTTATTTTTTGATGAGATTTATTCTTTCTATGTTCAAAGAATACAGGATCCATTTTTTCGTTTTCTTGAAGTTATGGAATTGCTCTTTATTTCGGGATTGATGGTCCGAGGATCGGCAGGAGTTGCTGCCTTGTTTGCACTTCTTGGAAAATCTTTTTATTCGGGGAAAATTCACAGTTACTCTTTTTGGTTTGTAATTGGGACTATCGGCTTTCTTACCTACTCAATTCTTTCCGGGGCTAACAACTAAGAGATGGATACATTTCAAACATTACTTTTAGGTTCTGTACTTGTCCCGAGTATTGCATCTTTGGGCATTCTATTCTTTTTGCTGAATGATAAGCAGATGGCGAAGAAAGTTGCATATTTAGCTTTCGGATTTCCCTGTATAGCCGGTATTATCCTCTTCTTTAATTTTGATCCAAATCATACGGGTTACGCGTACGAAATCTTATATGATCGAATGGGGCTTCAATCTTTAGGGATTACTTTTCATCTTGGACTGAACGGAGTCTCTGCACCGCTGTTTGCCATGGCAGGGTTTGTTGGTTTAGCTGCTGCCTTAGTAGCTATTCAGTCAGATACTGACCGCCTCCCTTTGTATTTGAGTATGCTTGCTTTTATGCAGTCTGGGTTGATGGGGCTTTTTGCCAGCATTGACCTTCTTTTTTATTACTTATTTCATGAATTTGCACTTATTCCAACATTCCTAATGATTGGTTTATGGGGTGGGCGTGACCGCCGAACCATTGCTCTTGAAATAACAATTTATTTAACACTGGGCGCACTAATTTCTTTAGGTGGATTGGTGGCACTTAATGTTATGTTGGATGCACCTAAATTTGATTTTCCTAGTCTAAGTGCGGCAATACTAGCTGACGGACTTGGAATTGAGACACAGAAAAAGATTTTCGGGTTACTTCTTTTTGGTTTTGGTATTTTGGTGGCACTCTTCCCTTTTCATTCTTGGGCACCTCGTGGCTATGAGGCAGCCCCGACTTCTGTATCGATGCTTCATGCAGGTGTTTTGAAAAAGTTTGGACTATACGGTTTAGTTCAACTTGCTCTGCCGCTGTTACCAGCGGGTGGTTTGAGTTGGGGACCATACATCCTGTGGCTTGCACTTGGAAATATTCTGATTGTGGGAGCTATCACCGTGGCTCAAAATAACCTTAAATCCATGATCGGAAATGGTTCAGTAATGCATATGGGCTATTGCTTTTTAGGGTTGGGAGTTTGTTCATCATTAGGAGCCAGTGCCACGATTATGCTGATGTGTGCCCATGGACTTTCCGTATCCCTCATGTTTCTCGTAGCCAACAACATCAATCAGCGTACAAATACGCTCGAGATGAATGAAATGGGAGGATTGGCCGCAAAGACTCCACTACTCGCATGTTTTTTTGCTGCCGCAACTTTTGCCACCATAGGATTGCCAGGTTTTGGCAATTTCTGGGGTGAATTTGCAATTTTCCTTTCACTAGGAGGATATGGATTAGATGGGTCAGGAGAAATTACCGAAAAGCATCTATTTTTAGTTTTGGCTGCGCTAGGAATTATTATCTCTGCAATTTTTGGTTTACGGGCTATGGCTCGAATTTTCTTTGGTGAGCAGTCAGAGGAATTATCTGCTCACGAAAAGAAAAGCAAAATTAATGATCTCTCTCTCGCAGAGACAATTCCAGCCGTTTTAATCCTTCTTCCCCTAATGTTCATTGGTCTTTGGCCAAAGGGGATTTCAGAAGGTATTGATACAAGTATTACTAAAAGGTATGAACTTCTTGAAAAGGGGGGAAGCAATTATGGACTTCCCTCATGCTGTCCAGTTGATCAGGTTTTTAAAAAAGATGTAAATAACCAAAGCCAATCTGACGCGAAGAATGTGGAGGAAGGTAATCAGTGATGGAAGAATTAATAGGCTTTTCACAAGAGAATTTATGGACGGAGATCTGGCCAGAATTAACTCTGGCGATGGGTGCAATTTTAATCCTGCTTTTAGACCTATTTTTATCGAAAGAAAAAAAGGGTAATAATATTTGCGGTACTTTAGCTGTCTTTTTTCAGCTTTGTTTGTTGGTCTATCATTTGTTCGATTACTTGTTAATTAATCATACCTTTGATCGTTCATCTTTTTCGGGTATGCTTAGGCATGGTTTTCAAGGAGATTTGATAAGAACATTTTTTCTTCTTTCTTCGCTATGCGTTTCAATCCTGGGAAATCGGTTCCTCCAAATGCAAAAGCTTAGATTTGGTGAATTTCATCACCTAACGATGCTGGCAACTGCTGGACTGATGCTCCTTTGCCAAAGCAGTAATTTTATAGTTCTTTTTGTGGCACTGGAGACAGTAGCTCTAGCCTTTTACCCACTAGTTGCCTACAATCGAAACTCAACCAAATCTCTTGAAGCAGGTATTAAGTACTTGGTTTTTGGCGCGTTAAGCTCCGCTCTACTTTTACTAGGAATTGTTCTAATCTATGGGGTGGGCGCAAACCCTTCTGCCTGGAGTGCTGTGTCGCCTGGTCCTTATGGTATGGATTTTCTTTCATTCGATTATGTAGCCTTATTACTAGAAGCAAATCAGGGGCATCTTCTGCTTCGTGCAGGTGTTGTTTTAGTTCTTTCTGGTATTGCATTCAAAGTAGGGGCTGCACCCTTTCAAATTTGGGTTGCTGATGTCTATCATGGATCTCCAATGCCAATAACTGCATTTCTGGCAGTCTCTTCTAAGGCTGCGGGCTTCTTCCTCCTATTAAATTTAGTTAATGGTCCTTTTGAGGGAATGTCTGAATTTTTGCTCCCTTTAATTGGGTTTGTTGCCACTTTTACAATTTTATTTGGAAACCTCGCAGCTTGTGCTCAGGCAAAATTGAAACGAATGCTTGGACTATCCGGGGTTGCTCATGCTGGGTATCTTCTTGTAGCCGTTATGGCTTCGATGCACCTTGCTGGAGACAGTGATCGTGCGGTTTGGGTGGTCTACTTTTACTTGTACATATATCTATTTGCTTCCTTTGTTGTCTTTGGTGTTATGAGTCTTGCCAACCTTTCTGATGATTCAACACACGAGACTGAGCATTACGCAGGTTTGCTCAAAGAGCATCCATGGGCAGCAATTAGTTTATTGGTTGGTATAGCTTCTCTTGCTGGAATACCTCCGTTTGGTGGCTTTATTGCAAAACTTATGCTCTTTAATGTCGCTTTTGAAGCAAAGCTTTATGTTTCATTGGTTGCGATGGTTGTTGGAGTGGTAATTTCAATATACTATTACTTTGGCTGGATTCGTGAAATTTGTTTTGAGCCAAAACTTCGTTTTGATGATGCACCGCCTGAGAATCCATGGTCCAAGCTAGGTAATATTGGTTTTATTAAATGGACGGTGCTAATTTGTGCCCTTGTTTCCTTTGTTTTAGGCCTATGGCAAGGTCCCTTCGGCGATGCCTTCTAGCATTGCTTTTTATCTCTTTTTTAACTAATCGTTTTGAAGTTGCCCGGGTGGCGGAATTGGTAGACGCGCCAGATTTAGGATCTGGTATCCTATGGATGTGAGGGTTCGACCCCCTCCTCGGGCACCATCTCTAAAAACCTTTTATACTTTGAGGTAAGGCATCCATTTGGCTTTGTTTGAAGCCCTCAGCCAAAAACACATCGAATTGACTTGAGAAAAAAAGGATCTGGCTCGAACCAACTTTTCTCGCCCGTATTAATTTGTCATTCCTTTCATAGTCGAAACTGAATGCGGAAATTATTGGTGGATCGCCTTCTTTTTCTTGTTCTTTTTTTTCCCAGAATGAATTTCCTGCTTGGAGTTTGAGAAGAGCTGTAAATTCTAGCTCGTTCATATTTGAGCTTCTACGATAAAGTTCCAGCACGGACTTTCCGCCTACGAAAAGAACATGAACATCCCATCCTTCCAACATTTTGTTGGGTTGAATGTCCTTGGCGAGTGGTTTTCTCCCGTCTAAAGTTTTATAGTATATTCGAATTTCAGATTGAGCGGGCAAAAAATCCAAAAATTTATTGTATGGCATGCCACGCTTTCGATTGGAAAGAACATTTTCGGAACGATATTGATATCCACCAGAGATATTTAATCGTTTTTCAAAAGTTAATCTATCTTCACCAATTCTAGCTTGGAGGGAGGTTGAACTGATTATCAATATTAATTGAATAATTATTTGTCGATGAAAGTACATGACCTTATCCTCTTTCGATCATCGAATTCCTACAAGCTTTTTGTCGCTGAAATCGAGTCTTGCGTTTAAAATATCAAAACATCATAATTTTTGGATGAAAAATCCTTGTTTTTCTATTAACCGAAACAAGTTAATTTCGGCTGTTATCATTGCCTTTGGTATTGGGACTCTAGCGTATAGTCAGTTACAGACATCGGAAGTTGATTTGCCCAGCAAACCAGAGGATGCAATGGATTTGCTGAGCGAGTTTAACAACGATCTTGAGACCCGAATCAAGTCAGTTCTCGATCAGTCCAGTTTATTGAATTTTGAGGATTTGCCTGTTCAAAATAAATGGAATACCCGATCCAGTGAGATCGTTAAAAGTGTAAAATCTATTGCGAGTGAAATTAGTGAAACCAAAGAAATTTTTCACGATCTACGCGATTCCTCTGGTGGTAATCTTGGTGACGCGATGCCTGCCTTTAAATCAGTATACAAAAAAATGCGTCAATTGGATTCAGAACTTGTTGCAAATGAAAAGTTGCTTGAAGTTGCCTTGGAAGACTATGCGGATTTCGAAAAGAAGATCAATCCACCTACGCAACAGAACGACTTTGCACAATTACCCAAATCGTCGGCGTCGCAAAGTCGCATCGCAGATGTTATTAACGCGACGGAAGCCATAGCATTGACTCCATCATCAAAATACTCTCCTGCCACTCAAAAACTTCAGGGTGATATGCAACGTGCTCGGTCAAACATCCAAGGTCTTGCGAAAAACTTGAATGAGACTGAATCTCTCACAGATAACTTGGAGCGTGATAACCAATTCTTAACAGAGTCTATCAATGCAGGAGATTCAGGGGTTGAAGTAGTTCGTTCCGCCTTCACGCGTTTAAGGAGTGATTTAAGGAAGTCTCGTAGTGAATTAAGCGATACAAAGAGAAAGATGGTTGAAGAGCAGGGGAAATCAACGGCTTTGATAAATAGTATTACTCAGGAATTGGAAAGATCTCGCAATGAATTGCAGAGCACACAAGATCTTGCCCAAAAGGCACAGGAGGACCGAAAGAAATTAGATTCTATTGAATCCAGATTGAAAGTTATGCAAAATAAAATTAACGCTGTTGATTCTTCCAAAGGACAAATTTCTGATGGCTCGGTTTTGTCAGACCTGCCCGTCTCCATGGATGCAGTGCTTGCGGATCTTCAGGATCTTAAAACTGGTGCACCTCTAGGTACAACTGTTGCAAGAGTTGTTTCTCCAGAAACAAGCCAAGTTCCCAGTGGTAAGGGAAAAAATGAGTTGGTTAACAAATTACTTGTTGATTTAAGCAATGCCCAGAAAGAGGCAGATGCAGCGAAATCCAAAAATATTGAACAAAGGAATTCCCTGAATACTAAAATTGCTCTTCTAGAAGATAAGCTTAAGGCTACGAATTTAGAGTTATCAAATGCTAGTAAAAACTTCCAAGATTTGAATGAAGAAATGGCCAAAAGAGAATTTGATTTTGCCTCCACAATCAGACAGTTAGAAGAAGAAGCTCAAGTTGCACAAAAAGCTTTGGAAGATGCTTCAAGAGGAAAATTGCCCGCTGTTCCTTTCATAGAAGAAATGGAAAGAAATCTAGCTGATTCGGAGAAAAGAGTGTTGGATTTGTCAAAAAAGTTTGATGCCGAAAAGGCACAAGCCACAGATGTGATTGCGAGCTTACAAGTTGAACTTGAAAATGCATTGATACGACAGAGAAGATCTATGGATCAGTTGGCTCGTAGAGAAGTTGAGTTGAAAGGTAAAAACGAAGAACTAAAGCAATTAAATGACGATAAAAAACTTCTAGTAGAGGAGCTTGAGGTAGTCAAAGTTCTATCCAGTCAATTACAGGATTTGAATTCAGTTCTTGAGCAAACTAAAGAAGCACAGAATCTCCAGACCGTTAACACTGACCAGGTTGTTCTTTCACTACGTGATGAACTAAATAAAGCTAAAATTGAACTTACCTTTGAAAAGGAGGAAAATGAAAGTTTATTACGTCAATCGGGTACTAAAATTCAATCGTTGGAAGCCCAACTGCAACTTTTACGAGATAAGCTTATTGAAGAGCAAGAAAACCTTTCTCGACAATCTCTAGAAAGCAAAGATTTGATTGTAGATTTGAAATCAGAGCTAGATCGAGCACGGGATGAAATTTCGAGAATGCAATCAATAGGTGCGACTGATTCTATAGAAACTAAACAGGCAGTCTCCCAACTACAAGAGGCTTTAGGCACAATTAGAATTCTTAAAGAAAGTTTAGAAGAGTCAGAAAAGGCCAATTTAGAAATCGATTCTCTAAGAGCTGAGGTTGCTGACTCTATGACTCGCCAGATTGCTCAAATGAATGTTCATGAAGAAGACCGGAGTAAACTTAAAGATAAGATAACAGACCTAGAAACCGAAATTTTAATCTACAGAGACAAAGATGCCTCTGGTAGTCTTGAATCTAGGAATCTGATTACTTCCTTAAATGAGAATCTTAGGGTCTCGAACCTTGAAATTGCTCGAATGAAAGATGCTCTTGGGAACGCTGAGGCACTAGGCATAACCAACTTGTTGGAATTACAAGAGGAGTTAGCTTTAGAGGAGTCAAGCAATCAAGAATTGAGAGGTAGAATTGACCAGTTGGAATCAGAGCTTTTACAAGCCAACGAGAAGACCAACGAATTACAAAATGTTCTTAGATCAGAAATTGGTAGGCAAAATACTGGAGACTCAGAATTTGTATCTGATTTAAAAAATCAGTTAAAAGATTCAAATTTTGAAGTGCAAAGGCTCAAATCAATGATCGCTAATGGGGATAAGTCCGGTATTGCAAACTTAATCGATCTACAAGACGAGTTGGCTTCGGAGGAATTAATGAATCAAGAACTTAGGGATAGGATAGAAAAGCTTGAATTAGACCTTTATGTTGCTAACGAAAAGACGAACGAGCTGGAAAATGCCCTTGAATCAGAAATGAGTAAGGAAGACACTGGTCGTGCTGAGCTTGTGAATGAGCTTAATCAACAATTGGAAGATTCAAACTCAGAGGTTGAGCGGCTTAAAGCTGCAGTTGAAGAGGGTGAGAAGTTAGGTCTTACCAATTTAATCGATTTACAGGAAGAGTTAGCTTTGGAGGAATCAACAAATCAAGGGCTAATGAATAAAATCGAAAAGCTTGAATTAGACCTTTATGTTGCGAACGAGAGGACGAACGAGCTGGAAAATGCCCTTGAATCAGAAATGAGTAAGGAAGACACTGGTCGTGCTGAGCTTGTAAACGAGCTTAATCAACAATTGGAAGATTCAAACTTAGAGGTTGAGAGGCTTAAAGCTGCAGTTGAAGAGGGTGAGAAGTTAGGTCTAAGTAATTTGTTGGAATTACAGGAGGAGTTGGCTTTCGAGGAGTCTAACAATCAAAATTTCAGCGAAAAGATAAAACAACTTGAATCAGAGTTGCTATCAGCCAATGAAAAAACCCACGAATTGGAAAAGATTCTCGAAGATGAAATGAGTGAGGATCAAATTAAAAATTCGGAAATTGTTTCAGACCTAAAGCAGCAATTGGAAACTTCGAATCTAGAGGTTGAGAGGTTGCAGACTGAGATTAAAGATGGGCAGGATAACGGGAAAATCAATGTATTGGAATTACAAGGAAAATTGGCTAATGAGGAATCTTTAAACCAAGAATTAAATTTGCAGATCCAGAAGCTTGAAAGTGAAATGGTTGAATTAAAAGACTTACTTTCAAGTGAAGAGAAATCGCAAAAGAATAGTGAATTAACGGCTTCAATCATTAATGACCTCGAAAACTCACTAGTCTCGGCAGAGAATACGATTGCTAATTTAGTAGATGAGCTCAACCAAACGAAAAGCAGCCAATCCCAGAGTGAAGAGCAGACTCAGTTGGTTATTCAAGGTTTACAAGACTCCTTAGCCGAAGCTGGCAATAAAGTTGTAAGTTTAGAAAAGGAACTTGGTCTACTTATTGAAGGTAATATGGCGGAAAATGACCGGGATATTGAACTTTCAGATTCGATCACCAGTGATTTGAGGAATGCATTAGCAAACGCCGAAAAAACAATTGCAGAATTGCAAG
>PATX01000047.1 GCA_002713685.1 Opitutia bacterium
GACTATATCCAATTTAAATCTAATGACGAGATTTTTCTAAAATTTTAAAAAGTAAAAAATAAAAAAATATTTTTTTAAAAACTTCTTTCTTTCAAAAGAAAGTGTAAAAAAAATTATTTTTTTTTCTATTTTCATTTCTCAAAAAACATGGTGTTGTTTCACCTAAGTAATTCACTACCTATGTCTAAATCAAACCAAAGAACGAAGAAAGCATGGAACTGCATCCACACCAGATAGAGGGTGTTAACTGGATGCTCGAGAGAGAGCATTCATCGGTGGGACCAAAGGGTGGATTCCTCTGTGACGAGATGGGGCTCGGAAAGACAGCACAACTCGTGACCATTATCAAACGAAACAAAACTGGACCCACCCTTGTGGTGGTTCCCAAATCAATCGTGACTCAATGGAAAAATGAGATACACAAATTCGCTCCAGAACTCAGTGTGTTTGTGTATGATGGAATCAAACGAACGAGAGACGCATCCGAATTCCAGCGTCATGACGTGACTGTTTGTCCATACAGTCTTCTTACCGAAGACGCCCCACTGGTCCACATGATAGAATGGGGACGCGTCATCCTCGATGAAGCACACGAGATTCGAAACCGGCGATCCAAGCGTTTCAAGTCGGCGATGCAAATCGGGGCCACATACAGGTGGGTTGTGACAGGAACCCCTGTGTTCAATGATGTTCGAGATTTCGTCTCATTATGTGCTTTCATAGGCATCGATAGGGTCGATGTACAGTGCAATCTTGAGGCTGTGCGTGAAAAATTTATCATTCGACGCACCAAGAATAAGGATTCTATCCCAGAGTGTCACTTTGAAAACGTTGAACTTGAGATGTATCCGGAAGAAAAGACAATCTATGTCCAGGCGTTTTCTGAGGCACAAGAAATGATCCGTGAAATGATGAAACGAGCGGAGGCACATGGTAATTTAACCATGTACAATATGGACATTCTTGAGCAGTTACTCAGAGCGAGACAGGTAATGGCATGGCCTCAGCTCTACATCGACGGTATGGCAAAGAAGTTGGATGAAGAAATGAATGCATGGACGGGGCGATCAAAAAAGATGGAAACCCTATTTGAATCTATTGCACAGCATCCGGATGAGAAAACCCTCGTATTTTGTCAATTTAAAGGCGAAATGAATTACATTCAGGAAAAACTCACATGTCCGGTATTCCGTATCGATGGTACCTATTCAAAAGAGCGCCGCGAGTCACAATTGGCCGAATTCAACCGGGCTCCACAGAATAGCGTGTTTCTCATTCAAGTGAAGGCCGGTGGCCAAGGTCTCAATATCCAAAGCGCATCTCGTGTGTATATAACCAGTCCCTCGTGGAATCCCGGCACGGAGCTTCAGGCTATCGGTCGATGTCACAGGACGGGTCAAAAAAGAGAGGTCTATGTGAAAAAGCTCATATACAAGGGTGACGAGAAGTATCCGAGTGTGGATGAATCGATCGTGGCTCTGCAGGTGAAAAAATCATTGGAGTACGCCGAGGTATTGGGCGATGATAGACTCAAGACACAATTACCTGGAAAATCAGAGAGTCTTTCAATTTCAGAGATTCGAAATATTTTCAGAGCATAAGGTATATACAATGAAGACATTTGGTTCTCGCGCTGAAGTGTTCCACGGTGCTGCGGAAAAGACCACCGGGGGTCTTACCAAGAGCGACTTGTTCCAAAACAAGTATGGTGAAATTAAGAGTAAGCAAGCGTCCAAGGCGGCCCTCGAACGCATGAAGGAAGAGGGTAAGAAGGCGATGGTTAAGGTGTTCAAGCCAAAGAAGTCTGGCTTCAAGCTCCAACCAAAGGCCGGTACCAAGGCTTACAAGAAGCTCATCACAAAAATGTAAACGTACTATAAGAGATGACTCTCACAAAGTGGTCCCAAGCTGTTAAGATGGCTAAGATTAAACAGGGTATAGACCCAAAAAAGTATGTAATGATAAAAGGAAAACTCCTCAAGGAAGCCCAGGCTATTTACCAACTCCTCATCATGACTAAATAACGAACTGGAACCCCTTAAGAGTTTGTGGTTCATACGTCACGAGTTGGTATAATTTATAGGTTACCCCGAACTTTTTGTTCAAGAAATACACACTGTTGATTTCAACGATCGCAGTTCCCGAATTTCTTGAATAGAGACCATTTTTACAATCAACGTTTCCGATTGGGTTCTTTGCTTCGTCGTACACGTGTGATTTAATCTTACCATCCATGTTTACATCGACCTTTACGCGAAATTTTGGTTCGCGATCCGGGGATTCTTTGATGTTTGAAAAGAACATACCTTTGAGTTCATCTTTCGATACTTTGCGTTTGAAGATGTGCTCACTTCGTTCTTCGACGGCGTCAATGATCTTTTCTTCGAATTCGCGCATCGTTTCATAGAATTTTTTGACGTAATTGTCATCTTCATCATATCCCTTCATTGCGAAATCGAGCGAGTACTTCGTTGGACCAACTTCTGGTGTGAATCCGTAGACACCGAATGGCATGTACATTCGGGGGAATTGAATTCGTAACGGTCGCCCTTCTTTTGTGCATAGGGAAATTTTGCGACCATCGTGTTTGGGGATTTCGAGTTCATTTAGTAGATTCACGAATTTAGACATATGTATTAAAATTTATAGTAATCAAAGCTTTAAGCAGAACACGCACTACACTCCGCTTCTAAACTAAATTGTTGTGGTCTCGCCTTCGCCTTGGAACGAAGGTAGTACATACCGGTTTTGAGACCCGCCTTCCATGCGTAAAAGTGCATAGACGACAACTTGGAGAGGGTCGGACTCTCAACGAACAGATTCATGGATTGTGATTGGTCGATGAAAACACCCCGATCTGCGGCCATATCAATGATGACCTTTTGACTCATTTCCCACACCGTTTTGTAAAGTTCCTTGATGTTCGCAGGAATATCGATGATGCTTTGAACAGAGCCGTTTGCCTTTACCATGAGATCTTTCATTTCCTTCGACCAAAGTCCCACCTTTTTGAGATCATCGACCAAGTGCTTGTTCACGACGACAAATTCACCCGCAAGTGTTCTTCGTACGTATATGTTTTGTGTATACGGTTCGAAGCATTCATTGTTGCCGAGGATTTGAGAGGTGGATGCGGTGGGCATTGGAGCCAAAAGAAGGCTATTTCTCGTACCTCTTTTCACGCGTTCACGCATAGCGTTCCAGTCGTATCTACCCGAGAGCTTAGGTGCGTCCCACATGTCGAACTGTAAGATACCCTGACTGAATGGAGACCCTTCAAATGTCTCATATGCGCCATATTTTCCTGCGAGATCACAACTCGATTCGAGTGACGCGTGATAGATGGTTTCAAAGATGAGTCGGTTCATTTCTCTTGATTTTTCGGAACCGAATGGTTCTCTACACAGAATGAACACGTCGGCAAGACCTTGAACACCGATACCAATGGGTCTGTGTCGCATATTTGAACGCTTTGCCGTGTCCGTAGGATAAAAATTCTTATCGATCACCTGGTTCAAATTGCGCGTGACCATCTTTGAAACGCGGTGAAGTTCCTCGTAATCGAATTCACCCGTCTCCTTATTGACGAATTTGGGTAACGCAATAGATGCGAGGTTACACACAGCCGTTTCATTCTTGTCCGTATGTTCCAGAATTTCACAACACAAGTTGGAGGATTTGATCGTACCAAGGTTCTTTTGGTTGGATTTTTCATTGCACGCATCCTTGTACAACATGTATGGTGTACCAGTTTCACTTTGAGACTTAATGATAGCCTTCCAAATGTCTGCGGCGGGAACAACTTTAGTCGCCAAACCTTCTCTCTCATATCTTTCATAGAGTTCTTCAAACTCTTTTCCGTACACATCCGAGAGGCCCATAGCCTTATCCGGGCAGAACAAACTCCAGTTTCCACTCTCTTCCACGCGCTTCATGAATAAATCGGGGATCCACATAGCGGAAAACAAATCTCTGCATCTCGCTTCTTCGTCACCCTGATTGAGGCGAATCTCGAGGAAATCGAGAATATCCGCGTGCCATGGCTCGAGGTAGACCGCAATCGAACCCTTTCTTCGACCGGCCTGATTGACATATCGGGCAGTCGCGTTATACACGCGAAGCATGGGAATGATCCCATCCGATGTACCATTAGTGCCTCTAATATGAGATTTGTTCGCCCTGATGTCGTGTACATGAAGACCGATGCCCCCAGCCCACTTTGAGATCTGCGCACATTCCTTCACCGTATCATATATCCCGTCAATGCTATCATCCTTGTTTGCCACCAAGAAGCACGAGGACATTTGTGGACGAGGTGTACCCGCGTTGAAGAGAGTAGGTGTCGCATGAATGAACAAACCCTTACTCATGGCGTCATACGTTTCAACCACGCGTTCGATGTCGTCACCATGAATACCAATGGATACACGAGCATACAGATACTGTGGTGTTTCAACGATTTCGTTGTTTATCTTCTGGAGATATCCTCTTTCAAGTGTTTTAAGGCCAAAATATCCAAATTGATAGTCTCTTTCTGGATCTATGTATGAATCAATCTGAGACGAAACTTTCGCAACTTCTTCAGTGACAATACCGGCATCATGCAATTTATGCATGGATTCGGAAAATGTAGAAGGAACTCGTTTTTGAATGTTACTCGCGACTATCCTGGTTGCGAGAACTTCATAGTCTGGATCACTGGTAATCATACCGATACAAATCTCAGCGGAGAGTGTATCAATCTCGTGTGTCTTGATGTTATCATACATCGAAGAAAACACCTGCTGTGCGATCATGGATGCATCGACATTTTTAGATAATCCATACGTGAGTTTTGAGATCCTATTGGTGACCTTATCAAATTTAACGTCTTCAATACGACCAGATCTTTTCACAACCCTCATTTTATAAATATACAAACGAATTTTTTATATTACTTTTTCTTGAAGTCCTTGCTTCGGACTGGTACTGGACCAACTACCTCAAACTTACGTTCGGGTCGAGCGAGATGGGTGTTAGTAAAAAACGGACCGATTGTACCAGCCTTCGCAACTGGTGGGTAGGACGCAATGAAGCAGTTACCTGGTTTGCACTCAGGGCGGGGCTGCTGGCACGCATCTCTGGAGTATGCCTCGTCGAAATCGGAAACCGAAAGGTTCATTTAATAATTACTGATAGTTTTTTTCCAGGACTATATTAAATGTGTGACAATCTTCACCTGAATTCCATGAAGCAATGTGAGACGCCTCTGAACACACTTTTCTTCTCGAGGTTCAATGTAAACATACTTCAGAGAGGTATTCGTCAAGATTTCAAGAATAAGACTGGCATTGCGATCGACTACCAAAACGAAGATGATTTGTATGCCATCATGCGTGTTGTTTTCATAAACAACGCCGGTGACCACGAATACCGAGTGAACGAACAAGTGAAAAAGATGAATTCAATCGTCATAAATACAGCTGTTGGTCAAATTCAATCCGGTGTCTCTCAATACATGGGATACATCCACGATATGGACCGTGGATTGGAACCAATTAATGCACCAGTGAACACGTCGACTGTTGGTAACAAGATCGGCAAGAATGAAAAGATAGGATTGCGTTAAGGTAGTATAAGATAGTAGTGTACATGTAATGGATTTTTACTTACATTTTTATGTATGTAAAAATCTTTCTTCTGATGTTTTTTACATTATAACGGTTTCGTTTCCAACGACTTCCTGTGAATCGTCCCCTATGATGGCCTCTTCAATGAGGTCGTCTGGTTTGACGAGTTGTTTCTCTGGCGCAATCTTAATCTTTACTTGTTTTTGTTCCGCTTTTTCCGCTTTCTTACCATACGACACGAAAATGACGGTGGCCATGGTGATTAAAGCCATGGCGATCACGGTATAATATAACTTCTTGTTCATTCTATATTTATACGATATAAAGTTTTCGGGATATATACACATATGGGTCTAAACCAATACAAGGCAGATACTGAATTGATCTGTAAACAGAAAGGGTGGACAAATTCAACCGTGGATACGGTGTGGCTTCTGTTATCAGAAGAAATAGGCGAACTCGCATCTGCGATCAGACAGCACAAGAAAACATACAAGAAGATGAATCTGAAGAAGGATCGGGGTACGGACGTCATGATGGAAATGGGTGACGTGTTCAGTTATCTTTTTCAGTTGTCTTATATGTTAGATGTGGATCTCGATAAGATGTGGGTCGAGCATGGTAAAAAGATGAAATATAAGAAATATAATCTGCGGTAGTATAAAGATGCCTTTGACTGACGAAGAATCTATAGATAGGGTTAATCCATATGTACAACATGATTTTTTCATGCCAGGTACGAGTCGACAATTGATCGATTTTGCTGAGCATAAGCCACCAGCTGAAGAAGCCGTTCAAGAAGAGTACAGAAGTCCTGCCTGTGACGAGGCCATTATGATCGCCGGAAGAATAGGTAAGACTGGACCATGTCCTTTATCTAGATCTCTCTACCCAGGAAGAAATATACAATATGACGACGATCCAGCTATAAACGGTACTTCTGAAGAAGTCGCAAAAACTGAAAGTCCATCTATGCGTAATAATCTGATTGGTGGAGTGATTCTGATTCTATTAATTGCAGCACTCTAAAGAATTTCTCTAGGCGCAAGTCACTTGTAGATGTTTCTATGATATGAGGTAATTGCTCAACACATATACTCTTAGCGAGCTTCTTTTGCCACGAACATTTCATATTTATCACCGGTGGTGAGAATGTTGGATCCAGTATCTTCACTGCATTCATGATTCTCACGATGCTTCTCGTATTATTATTTTCACACAGTGCGTTCTCCAATTCAACTAAAGCCATCTTTCTCCTGACTTCAGTTGTTTTTAGAATCATAGTATCGAGGAATTGTTCGTATCTTAGCGTTTCATAGACGACTTTTATATGTTTCCAGTCTCCTATGGGTTTTGTGTTGAAATGCTCTCTCACGTGTTCGTAACCCACCCCAGCCTTGTAACGAACATATTCTATATCGATTATATCTAAACTTGTATCAATATCATGGGATACAGTAACCGATTTTACGAATGAGGACATATGCTTTATTTTAACCCAATTTCTCTAAGTGCTTTAATTACCTAAGTCGTTGAGCTTGATGTAGAAATCAAGCCATGTTTGACTCAATCGTAAACAACACGTTCTCTTATTACCTAACACTCGATGAGTTTAGGAACAGTATTCCAGAGGATATAAGGCCATCATGGGTGAAGCTTACAACTATTACGATGGTATCTAGTTTTAACAGGCCACTGGACATAAACATGCTCAGATTGTGTTTCGAAAAAATATCACCGATTCGAATTCGCATGTCGGGTAAGAAATCGGAGGGGTACGAGTGGACTTTAAAACCGACGACGTTTTACAATCAGATTACACTTTGTTACAAAGACATGTACAGCGTGAAGTCCATAAAACTGTTTCCAAATGGGAGTATTCAAGTGGCGGGGTGTGCGGACTTGGTAAATTGCAAACACATTATCAAGCAATTGTCTTTACTTTTAGGTAAATTATTGAGTGACTCGTGTATACCTCCACTCGATACATTTCGGGTAGTGATGATAAACTCGAACTTTAGTCTCAACTGGAACATCAACCTCATGAAAACAGCAGACCATTTTGAAAGTTATTCCGATGTGTTCAAGGTGTCTTTTGAACCCGATAGATATTCAGCGGTCAAAGTAAAGTTTAAACCAGCAGAAGACATGAAAGAGGTCACGACGAGTATTTTTAGTACGGGCAAGGTGATTATCACTGGAGCCGAAACCTTCAAAGAGATCGCATTTGCTTACAACATAATTAACCAGCACATCAACACGAATTCATCCATCCGTGTGAAGAGGGTCTCCGATGATAAGATTGAAACATTTGATACCTTATCAGGAGCAAACATAAAAGACATAGTCAGTAAGCTGAAGGGGATGGGGGTACAGTCATGGAAACGAACAATCTCAAATAGACAAATTAATTTCTGATGTAATAATAAAATGTCTCAGCGACTTGGAATGGCCGATGGTCGATGCTTCACCGTTAACTCGTCTGCCCAATTGTACAACAACTACCTTATGAACAAGAATGGTATCTCATACGAAGACAACTATTCTTTTAGAAAGCTTCTCCAATCGAAGGGCCCACAATTGTTCAATGATAAGCAATCCAAGACTAAGTGTGCTTCTTGCGACAACCCAATGGTAGACACTCGTAATATCTATTAGATACGTAAAATTAGCTTTATTTAAATATACTACTTTTCTAGAGAATGAGTCAGTGTGCAATATGTCTCAATGAGGTGAGGGAGACGAGGCACAATAAACCTTTGCGGTGTGGACATCTATTTCATTCACATTGTCTAGAAAAATGGAAAGCAAAAGGTAAGCAAACCTGCCCAGTATGTAGAAAGATATTCGATGGGTCAAATTTTAAAGTTCAGGTTACTATACACAACATGTTTGAAAATACATCAAATATGGTAGAATTACAGGATCAGTATATATTTGACGCACTTGATATATTTTTTGATGTTGAGAATGAAAATGATGTCTCAAGCCTTCTTTCCGACTTTGGAGTGAGTGTGTCCGACTTTGATCCCCTTGTTCTTAACACAGAATGAGCTACAATACTTTTTGTAATTTAAACCTGGATAATCACGGGATGCTTTACGTGGATCAACTATAACTTTCCCTTTCGCATCGGTCACCAATGGCCCGGTTGCCCATCCTCTCTTATGAGAAAATATGTTTGCTTTAAAACGCATGATTTTACCCGCTACGAGCTTAGGCATGGCCTTTTTGACACGTGCGAGGGGTACCTTGAAAAATCCAGCTATGGATTCGTGGGTGTTACCCTTCTTAACCTTATATTCAACCTCATTTACCTGTTTATAAAAGTGAAAGTCACCCTGTCTAAAATAATTTGTTGGTTTTCCAGGTGCTATGAACATCATGACTTTGTAGTGTCCAGGCTTACATTTTTCCTCAGCCTTCGCCATATAGACTCGTTTGGGGTTATCAGCGATAACCCGTTGTGGCAACTTCATACAACTCAAGTACGAGTGATTCATATTCTTGATACCAGCTCTCTCACCGGGGACACTCTTATAGGATCGCTTTTTTTCATAGTCACCAACGGCGTATGCATAACAATTATTGTTATTTATACCGACGGCTCTACCCCACATCTTTTGTGTAAATTTTGGCTCAGACCCACTCAGGGGAAGCCTTTTAGGTGCTTGTCCCATTAATAATATTTCAGAAAAAAAATATTATTAATAGATAAATGATTCAAGGCCTTGTTAACGCGCGTAAGACCCAAGATGCCATCACCGAACTCCTCACCTTTGTGCTCGTCATTTTGATCAGCACCTTCGTGTTGCGTTTCCTCTGGAACCAATCCCTCGTCAAGCACATCACTGTGCTCAAGAAGCTCGATACCTTCCTCGACGCTTTCATGTTGTCCCTCGCGCTCGCCGTTGTCCGTGGTATCTAAACCTCGCGATAACCGGAGATATGTTCACCATCTGAACTCACAAGAGTTGGAAACGACTTGATTCCATTGCACTGTTCTTTTTCACAGTCAATGAATTCATATGCCTTATTGTTTTTCTTCATGTATTTCAATTGCCGTGTTGTCCATCCACACCATGTTGTGCCATACACTTTCCATTTCTTGTGACACTTTTCGCAATCGCACCCTTCGCATTTACATTGACCTTCTCCACATCCACATGCACAATCACCACACGACTTGGTTCTAGTGGTGCGTATCAATATCACAACAACTATGATCGAGGCGAGTATGACAAGGCTGGTTCTCAATTTCATTTAATTATTTCATATATTTTAATTTAAGTGATTCGCATATTTTCTCAATCGTTTTACCCTGAGTATCTATACCAGCTTTTTTGGCTAATTCGACTATGTCTTTCTTTTTGTACGTCGCACACTTTTTACCGTTAACTCTTAAGTATCCCTTTGGCGCAATGTTGACCTTTATGGGTGGCGACACTCGTTTCGTCGCGACCGTTCTTCTCTTCACGGGTTGCGCTTTCTTCTGTGATTCTTTGTTCATAACAGCCTTCGCACGTCTCATCGCGGCAGATTGACTCGCGTTACCAACTGGTTTTGGTTTTGTCTTTGGCTTCGCTTTTGGAATTGGCTTCGCTTTTGGTAAAAGGGCCAATGGATCGGCGCGCTCTGTGATTTTCGCTCTATATGGAACAAAGAAAGGGTCGGCAAATATCTTTTCAAATGTGGGCAAACCTGAATGGTTGGCATTTAACCGCAATCTGAAGTTTTCTATTTTAGCCGTTTTAGTACCGAGATATTCTCGTGGGAGTATGCGTTGAATGAATCGGATCGTCTCATTCATCGATTCTGCGTCTGTTCGCGCACACACTAAAAACATCGCATTCAAAAAGAGATGCGCGTCATACATTGGATTTGATTTCTGTGAAATACCCCATTCATCGTCGAGTCCTTTCGCCACAGGGTTTTTAACCGTGCTCATTGAAGAAAGGCCGTAGTCAGTGAGTAGCGTCTTAATACCCACATCTTCGACGTTTAATGTAATTTTACCAACTTTCATCTCCTTCTTTTTGAGAGTTGGTGTATCGGTATTTATGAGAATGTTCTTTATATGCAAATCACTGTGTCTGAACGATGGGTACTTTTTGTGTATTCTGTAAAGATTGTACAATACCTCGGTTATCATGAATCTAAAGTGAATTGGTCTCAATTTGAGTATGTTCTTTCTAATGTATTCTTCGAGAGCACCACCATTCGCGTATTCACTATACATGATATTCCGTCTTCCACATGTTTCAAGGGCATACATATTGACGCCACCGAGATTATTCAGCATTTTACCAATCTTATATTCGTTTTTTAGAGACTCACGTTGAATTTTTATGGCGATATCCTTTTTACATTCTTTATCGACGCATCCAAAGAATATCTCTCCATATTCACCTTCACCTATCTTTCTAGTACCGAGGCGCGTTCTAACGGATTTTTTAACGGTCAAATTTGGGGTTTCCCCACCATTTATTGTGTAAAAAATTTTATTTGGATTACAACCTAATTTTTTTATGGCTTCGGTTATCTCTTTACCGATTTTCTCGTGATCCTTTGGCGTCCTTGTCTTACCAACTTTAGCCCTGAGGAACCTGAGATTTTTAATATGCTGGTCTACCTGCATTTATATAGTAGTAGATTTTATTCGTCAACCTCTTCATAGTATTCATCTTCGGCACCTTCATCAACCGTTTCGGTCGTCGGGCCATCGATACCTTGGAAGGCGAACGACGGAAGCTTCGTCGATTGTTCGAAGAGAGCTTGAGAAAGTCGCAAACTCACACCAAACTTATTATCGATGAACCAAATCTGAGTGACGTTGACGATGCACATGCATCGCTGACCCTTTTCAACGGAATCAATCGGAACAAGCTCACGCTTCGGGTTGTAGGCCTCGGCCATGAATTCACCGGTGGGCTTGGTCATGACCTTAAGCTTCACGGTGTCCGGGTATTCTTCCTTACCCGGTCGCACCAAAGGCTTGTAGAGAGCTTCCTTCATCACTTCAATGTTGTACGCCTTTCCGAGCCATTCCTTGGAGTTTTCTGCGACAGTTTCGATGATACGAGCATCGAGCTCCTTGAGCTTAGCCGCGAGTTCAACGGCTTGTTCGTTGTCCGGGTCAATAGATAAGTCAAGAGAGTAAGATGTCTTGTTAGTCGTCTCATCAGTAAAAGCGCTCAGACCATAAGGGCTGCGCATGAACGGAAGTTGCAAGTACAACTTGCCCTTACCGTCGGCCGTGTTAATGTATACTGTCTTGCCACCGTTCTTGTTCTTCTTCATCTTACTGAAAACGACAGAGGACGGATCGAAAGTGCTGGAAAGTTGGATCATGTTAGGGGACGACATTGCTTGTTTTGTATATCTTATGTTGGTCTCCAAACTTTAAGCACGTTTTTTTTCTCAGGGTACATTAAAAATCACATGGGTGTCTTTAAGGATTGTGGATGTGGATGCGGGGGTGCGAAGGCTCAGCAGAAATTTTTGATTTCTGTGATGTCCGCTCTCGTATTCTTCGTGATATCTAACCCAAAAACATACAGACTTACGCGCGGTATTTTCGGTAATTGGGTGTCCGGTCCAACTGGTTGCCCAACCATCCGAGGTCTCGTTCTTCACGCGGTCGTGTTCGTTGTCGTCACGTGGGCCATGATGAACATAAAGAAGGAAGGGTACGCCGTTGAAGAAAACATAATGGATATTGGTCCAGCCCCAGAAATGGAGGAGAAGAAAGAGGGACGAGTTTTTCTCAACCCCCCACCAGCGATGGTCGATTCTCCAGAACCACTCCCAGGTTTCACCGAACCACAATTAAACATGTTTGACAGTGGCGCGGAATATGCGTCGCTCGATGTCGCGGGAGGTGAAGCTGATAAGCCAGCCGCCGTGTCTTGCTCGTGCGCAGACGGTAGCTCTGTGAGTATTTCTCGATAAATGTAATATTATAAAGTTAAAACATCCATCATAATAAACACCAAATGTTTATTATGTTGAATAAATAATTAGAAATCTTCGTCAAATTCAATGTCGTGTGCGTCTTCGTCCATTTTTCCATAGTCACCCACACGTTTTTCAAAAAAGTTAGTTTTTCCATCCAAACTGATGGTTTCCATAAAATCAAATGGATTGGTCGAATTCCAGATCTTTTCTTGACCCACCTGTTTCAGGAGTCGATCGGACACATATTCAATATATTGTGTCATCTTTTCAGAATTCATACCGATGAGACTGCATGGAAGGGCGTCTATGATGAACGCTTTCTCAATTTCCACAGCCTCTTTCACGATTTGTTTAATGGTGTCATTGTTAGGTTTAAATTTAAGCATATTGAACAATTCAACCGCAAATTGTTGATGGAGTCCTTCATCTCTGCTTATCAGCTCGTTACTGAAACAGAGACCCGGGAGAAGACCCCGCTTCTTGAGCCAGAAGATGGCACAGAAGCTTCCGGAAAAGAATATACCTTCCACACATGCGAAAGCCAGGAGACGTTCACTGAATGGTCTCGTTGTATCAAACCATTTCATGGCCCATCTCGCTTTCTTTTCGATACACGGCACCCGCTGTATCGCTTCAAATAATTCCTTTTTCTCCGAAGGGGAACGGATGTACTTGTCTATCAGTTTACTGTATGTTTCGCCATGTACCATTTCATTATGCGCTTGATACGCATAAAAACTTCGGGCTTCGGGGTATTGTACTTCTCCCGCAAAGTTATCGTTGAGGTTCTCAAATACAATACCATCCGAACCAGCAAAAAATGCCAAAATCGTCTTAATAAAATGTCGCTCATTATCCGTGAGCTTGTTCCAGTCGTCCATATCTTTTGAGAGATCCACTTCTTCGGCAGTCCAGTTACTCATTTGTGCTTGCTTGTAGAGAGTCCAAAGGTTGTCATGTTGAATAGGGAACACGGTAAACCTGTTCAACGTCGGTAAAAGCATGGGCTCTGTATATTCTATGTAATCCTCGAAATCAAAAAAGGTTCCATGATGTTTTCCGTCTATGAAAATTTGTGGATATGATGAAATTGGTTTTCCACATAATTTTTCCAATTCACCCTTTTCCATTTTCGTTCTTTTATAGTCGAGGCACAAGTCCCTGCACATCTGTTCAGCTACGTCACAGTATTTACATCCATCCTTCGAAAAAATTTCAATCCCCATGTGTGTTATTACTTGAAAATATTTTTGTCTCAAAACTTTAAGGATGATAAATTTTTCCGAGATACAGCCTGGTGATTTATTGAAAGTTTTAGTGAATATAGATGACATAGATGATGAAACATACGCTATAGCAAAGGAGAATATGAAAGATTACCTCGTCGTGAATTACTATCTCGATACGTCGAAGATATATAAAGGTGCTTGTATTTATGAGCTAGACGAAAACGAAGAACTTGTACAAGTTGAAAACTTGTGTGAGCACTATCCAGAAGGGACTTCTCTTTTCACGGATTTAGGGGACTCCATGTATTGTATTTCGGATGAGATTGATGAAGATATGGACAGTGACATAATAGACGAATCCGATGAAGAGAGTGACCTTGAAGGTTTTATTGTTCCCGACGATGAAATAGATGGTATGGTAATGCCACCAGGTTCTCACCGAGAAGTTGATAAAGAGTGGAATAATTGGAAACCAACCAGTCCAGGTTCTCGCAAATTCAAAGAGGTTGTTGATTCAATTGAAGAGTTTGCAAAGAGGCATGCAGATAATCTCAATTTTTGAAAACCTAAGTGCGGATTTTTAATAATCAAAAAAAGAGATTTCCTGATATGGAAGGATTGGCTGCCATTTGGTCGGATGTCGACCGTTTATTGAATAAACCTACTTTACGAAAGCCAATCAATACTCATTTATGTATTAACTGTAACGGTGTAAAAGTATTCACAAAAGAAGGGATGCCCGTTTGTTCACAATGTGGATACGTGCAAGAGCATTATGTAGATGATAGTCCGGAGTGGACGAGTGGAATTAGTGAAGATGGTCGCGTAAGTGATCCATCTCGATGTGGAAACCCCAACCCGAATCCCGAGTTATTTTCTGATGCGTGGGGTAAAGGTACGGTTATTTCTACGAAGAATACGTCAAATTATGAAAATAAGAGAATGGCTAAAATAAATTTTCATCAGTCTATGAATCACGTAGACAGGTCTCTATTCCATGCGTATAGAGACATAGACGAAGCGTGTCACACCTTACCTGACAGCGTTTTGAAAGATGCGAAGATGATGTACAGGAAATTCAACATAGAAAAGCTTACTCGTGGCGCGGTGCGTTCCGGTATAAAAGCAAACTGTGTTTTATACGCCTGTAGACTCTCGAATATTCCTAGAACAACAAAGGAGATAGCCGATATGTTTGGTATACAAAGCAAGGACATTAGTCGAACGACACAGATGTTCAAGGATACATTACTCGGCAAAACTGAGAAGAACTACGTGACTAAACCATTTAATGTCATGCAACGTTTACTCAATTCATTTGAAGTGACTAGAAATGAGCGTTTGGAATGCAATAAAATGTGTACCAAATTGGAAAATTGTACTGAGCTCATGAGTAAGACGCCAAATAGCGTGGCGTCGGTTGTCATTTACATGGTCATGAACGGTAAGATATCAAAGAACAAGATAAGTGACCAATGTTCGGTATCCATACCCACGATCAACAAGATAGAAAATATAATTAAACAATACTTAGAGGAATGAATGTAATTTAATGTAATATGGTGAAACTCTTTCTTTCAACCCCTTGTTACGGCGGTCAATGTTTAGAAAAATACGCGACGAGTGTTATTAAGCTGCAAATAGAGCTCATAAAAGAGGGTATTCAACTCATGCTCGATACAACGGAAAATGAATCACTGGTTCACAGGGCTCGTAACGTTGCGGTGGGTCGGTTCCTTCAAAAAACGGACGCAGACGTGTTTATGTTTATTGATGCGGATGTTGAGTTTACAGCGGATGCCGTCGTTCGTCTCGTGAAATCCCCACACGATGTATCGGTGGCGGTATACCCAAAGAAGGTAGTGATGTGGGATCAAGTAAAGAAGGCTGTTGCAGAGGGAGATGAAAGAAATATGGCGATGCTTTCTTCTAGTCTTGTCGCAAACATTGGTGCTCATAAGCGAACGGTTGAAGATGGATTTGTGGAATTGCTCGATGGACCCACTGGTTTTATGGCGATTAAACGGGGTGCTTTCGAAAAACTCGAGGAAAAATTCCCCGAATTAAATTGTAAAAATGATCATCAAAATAGGGATTTTGATGAGTATTGTGCGGTGTTTGACTGTATGATTGATCCGGAGTCTAGAAGGTACCTTTCAGAGGATTACGCCTTCTGCCGCAGATGGCAGCAGTGTGGTGGTCGTATATTTGCTGATATAAATACAACGCTTGGACACGTAGGAAATCTTCCATTCACTGGATGTCTTAATGATAGGCTTAAGGCTTAGAATAATTATACTATAAAATGAAACTTGCGACTATAATCGTTACGAGGAGTAAAGCGGTTCACGTGAAAACCCTACATACCGTTCTTCGTTTGAATTTGTATTGTATACAAAAGAAGGATACACAAAATGAAGTTGTATATGTAAACGATGATCCATACGACAAGTCAGCTA
The DNA here is from genome assembly GCA_002713685.1 of Opitutia bacterium. Classification (GTDB taxonomy): domain Bacteria; phylum Verrucomicrobiota; class Verrucomicrobiia; order Opitutales; family Seribacteraceae; genus Seribacter. Next base: position 16,255 of record PATX01000047.1, read on the forward strand.
GTATTCAAAAGTACATGAAAAGTGCTGACCGTATTTTATTCATAGACTTTGGTGTATCCTTAGACGAAGGTTCAATTGGCCAGGTTCTTGCCGATAACAACGGTGTAGGGTGTGTCGTATTCCCGGGTGTGACTGAAGGTATAGATTGGGGTATGTTTAAAGCAAAGGTAAAAGATGGTTCTACTGAACCGGTCGAACAGATGGGTCTTCATTTTGATA
>PATX01000048.1 GCA_002713685.1 Opitutia bacterium
CCTTCCATTTGAGCGGGCAGTACAACGACGGGACTTTACGATTAATGCACTGGGGTTGTGCCCACTAACAGGCCAACTTTTGGATCCATGCGACGGATACTCTGACATAAATTCCAGAATCCTTCGTCACATTGGCCCTGCATTCTGCGAAGACCCCCTTCGAGTACTCCGCGGAATGCAATTCATTGCCCGTTTTGAACTCACGCCGTTGCCGGAAACTGTAGAGATTTGTAAATCCATGAATATGGAAGATTTGGCTCCGGAAAGAATTTTCGAAGAGTGGAAAAAATTAATATTAAAAGGAACCAACCTCTCCGATGGACTCAATTTCCTTCATCATACGAACTGGGTTAGATATTTCCCCGAACTTGCTGCCTTGATAGGATGCAATCAGGACCCAGAATGGCACCCCGAGGGTGATGTATGGGTTCACACTTTGCACTGCATGAATGCTTTTGCCGAAGGGAGAACTGGAGACAACTGGGAAGATCTTATCGTCGGTTTTGCCGTTTTGTGCCATGATTTAGGAAAGCCCTCAACCACCAAAATCGACGATGATGGCCGGATTCGCTCGCCGATGCATGAACCACTTGGTGAAGAACCTACCCGTTCATTCCTGTCACGCCTGAGCAATCAAGTCGACTTGCATGAGCAAGTGGTGCCATTGGTTAAAAGACATCTTACTCCCCGTACTTTTTTCAAAGACCAGGCGAGTGATGGTGCAGTTCGCCGCTTGGCGAGGAAAGTGGGGCGAATCGATCGCCTGGTCCGGGTTGCTGCTGCGGACATAGCCGGTAGACCACCGAGAAATGATGATTTCCCGGAGGGCCCTTGGTTACTCGAACGAGCCGAAGAACTAAAAGTGAAGGATTCGGAACCAGATCCCATTGTGCTAGGGCGCCACTTGATCGACCGAGGACTAAAACCCGGTCCAGAATTTAGCCCCATCTTAGAACAGTGCTTTGAAGAACAACTGGACGGCACCTTTCAAGATGTGGATGGCGGGCTATCCTTTCTAGATCATCTCCTTGAAAGTAGAGATTAAGAATCTCCTGATCCCAGTACCCATTTCTTAATAGTCCTCTGATCCACGCCTAAGAGTCGTGCAGCTTCTCTGTAACTGCCGGCATTCTCGTAAGCCTTTTTTGCATATACCCGACTCCAACCGTTTAAACTAAGCTTAGTATTCGCGTAGACTTGATTAATATCGAATTCTATTTCACTACCCTGCCCCAAAGGAACAAATTCATCATGCACAATAATATTTCGCACCGCCTGTTCCAATTCTCTAAAATTACCCGGCCATGGATAATTTTTAGGGATAACCGATTGCAATCTATCAACAACCTTTGAGCTGAGTTCCTTTGCTCCTTCCGCACCAAAAAGCTTTGAGCAAATATAATATACTGAATTTTCAATTTCTTTTGGATTCACAGAAAGAATATCCCTGAGAGCAATGGTATTTACCTGATCTCCGCATAGGCGGTAAAAAAAATCTTCACGCATCCTTCCCTGCCTAACCTCCATACTCAAGTCGCGATGAGTCGCAGCTATAATTTTTCCCTCATAAAAAGAAGGCGAATCTCCACCGATTGCCTGAAATTCACCAGACTGTAATATTCTAAGCAACTTCACCTGTATGGATTCCGGCACTTCTCCAATTTCATCGAGAAAGACTGTTCCATACTGACCAGCTGTTTTAAAAATCCCTGGGTGGTCACGCATTGCACCGGTAAAGGACCCTTTCCGATGACCAAACAACTCTGATTCAATTAAGGTTTCCGTTAAAGCTGACAAATTAACCGGACAAAAACTTTTATTGGGACTGGATGCAAATTGCCCAATTTGGGGATCATAAGGAACAAACCTAGATAGACCGATCGCTCTGGCCACAATTTCTTTCCCTGAACCGGTTGGACCAAGAATTAAAGTCGGAAACCTCCCCACGGATTCATGCATCCACTGCTGATAACTGAGCATGTCCTTGGTAAAAACACTCTCCCAAACCCTAACCCTCAGTGCCCTCATGGGTTCACTCCATCCCACGATCTGATTGAAAAGGCAGAGAAAGGCTCTCCTCAATTGATAAAAGCAGGCAAAAAGATGCTCAGGCTTTTCCCAAAGAGCACTTCTAGCTCCCTTGACTAAAGATCGTCTTCGTTTAATACCAGATTCTATTTTTCTAAATAGATTTCGATTTGAAATCGAATCTGATTCCTTGGATTCAATTAAAGCATCCAAATCATCCACATGCTCATGATAGAGAGAAAAATATGCCAAAGATGCCATCTGTTCGGCCCTTACAGACGACTCATAACCCTTTACCATTCCCGAAAGGAGTGAGTGTTCTCCCTGCTCAACCCAATAAAGAACCTGATTAAAGTCGTTCGTAAACTTTGTGTTTCTTATCCAAGGTGTCTCCTTCCGCCCCATCTGACTGATAATGGTCCCTTCAATTTCATCCCTTTGTTCTGCGAACGGATTAACGAAAGCAAGGGAATGAATGTTTTCTAATAAGAAATCCAGCTTCAACTTATCCATATTACAAATTATGTAACACAAGATTACATTTTATGAAACGAGAAAGTTAAAGCAAAACCAGCATATTATCGTAAAACCCTAATAATCATATACTTTAGCAAGAGACACAAAGCTGGCACAATAAATGTTAAAAATGATTTAATTTTTATCAAATTAACATATCCAAAAAATGAAAACTAGAACTATACAGGCAGGACTTATAATTTTTTTATCCCTAGCATCAATAGGTTGCCAGACTCACTCCGTTCAAATGACATCCGGTAAAAAATACTTGACGCACTACGCTGACTACGATGCGAATGAAACGAACGCAAGCGATCTGAACGAAGAGGTTAAGGCAATAGCTAGCATTGAACCTTCTCTAGAGTTTCCATCAAGGATCGGTTTAGTAAAACTTTTCAATGGTAGAATAACAAACTTAGTAGCCCAGGAAGTCAAGGCATGGGAAGAAGCAAAAAGTGCGATGGGAGATGAGTTTGGCGATTTCATTCCAGTAAGCCCAATGATTGCCGAAATGGTCTACACACCTCGAAAAACAAATGCCAAATCAAAGGACACCCCTCCTGATATATTCCGTAAAGTCCGTCTAGGTGCGGCAAGACAACACTTGGACCATGTACTTGTTTACGAAGTTTTCTCCGAGACAAAAACAACTAAACTTGCCTCTTCTGTTGCAAACTGGACGATTATTGGCGGATATTTTGTCCCATCCCGTGAAATAGAAACATCCGGTTTCGCCAACGCACTTTTACTTGATGTACGAAACGGTTATCCCTACGGCACCGCAAGTGCCACATTAAGTGCCACTGAATTTTCCGCCAGTGAGACCTATCGCGACAAGTCAAGAAACCTGGCTGACAAAAACCAGGTCTTTACAGTGATCAAACTTATACCGGAAGTTCAAAAAATGATGAAAAAACTAATGAAGAATCCCAAACAAGCTTAAAAGATTCTCAGAGCAATACTTAATTCAAATTTCGAAATCCGCAAAAATCACAGAATAGAAATAAATATGAAAGAACGCATTGAACAGTTGGAAAGAAAATGTAAGCGACTAACCCTTACTATAACCGGAATGATGGTACTTGCAGTAGGGGCGATTTGCATTTCAGCCAAACCTAATCCTAACAAAAATGGAATTCAGGCAAGCAAGTTTGAGATCGTCGACGAGAAAGGGAATGTTCGCATTCGACTGGGGCGAGCAGATGACGGTTATGGAATTGTTGTTTACGATTTGCATGGAAAGTTTGGAGCGACATTAACCGATGCTCCATTAGGTGCCGCAATGCAACTCAGCAAAGATGGCGGTAGTATCAAGATGCTCGCTATGAAGCAGGGTTGTGGAATTACCATCAGGGATACGGATGGCAAGCCTCGTGCAATGATGTTACAAAATCAAGAAGGTTCTCAACTCATGTTAAAAGATCGAATAGGTAAAAATACTTTCTCTGCCCCGGAATGAAAGCTTACTGATTTAAAATAGTTAAATCCTCGGCAAGGAACTAAAGATTGGCATGAAAGAAGATCTTTAATTGGCTGACCTTGATGTGATGAAAATAACACTAAAATAAACCTTTGAAATCATTTCAAATTATTAACTTACTAAGTTGTAAACTCCTTAGATCCTGATGAAATTAAACTTCCTTATTCTCTCGCTACTCCCCTATTTCTTAAATGCCGACAGTTTTTTAACCTTAAGAGTAACCGATCTTTCATTCAGAAAAGGAGAAGAACCACCGGTGCGTATTGATAACACGACGCCTTACGCCTTGAAATATTCGCGAAACCTCAAGACTTACATTCCAAGCAACCTACCCTATTTAAGAACTGAATCCGCAGCTGAAGCTTTCATCTCATTCGGGAAGCAGGGCGGAGGTCGCACTAGTTTTTCACCTAGCGGCGATATAGTTCTTTGTTTTCGTAACCCAAAATCCAAAATTGAGGGACAGCTTTTTCTACACCAAAAACCAGATGGTTGGAAACCCTTCCCTTTCACTTTTGAGAAGAAGAATAACAAAAACCTCTTACCAGAGCAAAAGAGTGAAGAGGAGTTTCTAAAGTACAGAAGCATTCGATATAGATGGCTTCAGGAACTTGATATTCCTGGTACGGCTTGGTTCAGGCACCAAGCTTCGAAAGACAGCATTCGACTGGCACAAATTCGTAAAGAGCCGAAACCTGAAAAACATAATCATAACAACCGGCCAATGATTCGCCCTACCCACAATACTGAGTTGGAAAACAGCATGGATTTATTTTCCGGCGGTCGGGCAATCAGTGAAAATCTTCAGCTTGATCGTGAATTACGTCTGTCAAATGATGAGCAAAATCGTACCATCCCCGTCTCATCTGTTACCGGAATCACAATCGATGAGATACCGTGGAAGGAATGGATGAAAGACGAAAAACTAAAACTCGATTCAATTGCGTCGATCTTGCCACACGACCAACACGCCATCATTTTCTCATCTTATTCGAGCATGCTCGAAGTTATGGACGAAGCAACCGCACGTGGGACTCCATTACTCCGCTTAAGCGAAGACCGAGCAGAAAGTGCCAGCTCAAAAGAAAAATACTCCCAGCAGCTCTGCCTACCAGTTGACGAATTTTCCCGCATCCTCGGACCAAAACTAATTTCATCTGTCGCGATTACCGGAAGCGATCCATTTTTGCGCACCGGAACTTCCCTAACTCTCATTTTTGAAGCCAAGCAAAAAGAAGGGCTTCTAGCGACCCTTGCCTTACGGAGAATGCAGGCAAAGGATAAATTCCCTCAAGCTAAGCCGGTATCGGGGAAAATTCCAAAATCAGCAATGAACAAGTACGAAGGAATTGCCTCCCCCGACCGAACAATCAGGAGTTTTGTAAGTTCATTCAATGAATTTGTCGTCGTAACCAATTCAATTGAGCAGCTTACCCGCCTGGCCAGAGTATTTGATAAAAAAGACACCAATTTAGCCTCTCTTGAGGAGTACCATTTCTTTCGTCAGCGTTATCAAATTACTCCAGATAACAAAGAAGATGCCTTTCTCATGATCACCGACGCAACTATACGGCGATGGTGTGGTCCGAAATGGAGAATCGGAGCATCCCGACGGACAAGAGCAGCAGCGGCCATTGCCGAACTGCAAGCACGCCATGAAAGTGGATCCCCATTGAACGCAAAAGAATTCCCTGAACTGGGAAAAGTTTCGGTCATTAATGGACAAGTACAAAGTTCCAAATTTGGAAGCCTTGCGTTTCTAAAATCAGTCAATGAATTGAATATCACAAAAGTTACACCCGCTGAAAAAAAGGCATATGAGTTCTTTCGCGACCGTTACCAGAGTCATTGGTCAAAATACTTCGACCCTATTTCCGCACAACTCAGTATTGACGGCGGAAAAATTCAGGGTGATCTTTCAATCCTCCCGCTTATCGGAGGCACGGATTACCGTAATATGATTCAAACGGTTGGAGAAGTGAAACTAAAGCCAGAATCAGGTGATCCTCACCCTGAATCCGTACTCCACTGGGCAAGTGCTCTCGACATGGATTCCCCTCGTTTCAAGCAGGCCAGTAATTTTGCAGCGATTATGGCTCCCTCGTTGGGTGTTGGGGCATTCAGTTGGGTGGGAGAATCGTTTTCCTTCTACATGGACGAATCTCCTTTTTTAGAAGATATGCAAAACGCTTTTCGTGATGGCGGCATGAAGGAATTGGAAAATTTTTCTGAAAAAAACCTCGGACGGATTCCACTAGGCATGAATGTGGAAGTGCGTAACCCGTTTAAACTTACAGCATTCTTAGCAGGATTAAGGGCATGGATCGAACAGACTGCTCCAGGAATGACGGTATGGAGTAATCATTCACATAAAGGACAGGGCTATGTTAAGATTGCTCCCGGCAAAGGCCTCGAGGATAGCCTTGTCAAGGAGGGATCACTTCCCATTGCCTTATATTATGTTCCTTCCCCCAAACTTCTAACGGTCAGTCTTAGTGAAAAAATAATTCAGCAAGCAATTGAGAGAAACATTCTTCGTCGAGACAAAAACGCCACACTTCCAAAAGCAAATTGGGATGGAATGAGTTCAGCACTATTGGCATCCAAGCCCATACCTTCAATGTTCGACCTCACGATGGGACAAAATACAATCAACGGATTACAAAGAAAATCATGGAACAACCTTCATGCTCTTAATGAATGGCGTATCGTTCTAAATAAAAAAGATCCTTTGACTTACCATCAAAAAGTTTGGCAAACCGACCTGATTTGTCCGGGAGGCGGGAAATATGTGTGGAATGACAAGTTTAAGACTTACGAATCTACGGTCTTCGGAAATCCCGCTAAAGCTAAATTACCAAAAACAATCAGCATTCTTGGCAACTGGAACAAGGTCGACTTTGGGATAAATTTTGAAAACGACGGTTTACGCGTGAAAGCAGAATTGGAAAGAATGCAAAATAAAGATTAGATACAAATCTCAAGACATCTGACTCTTAGCATCTTCAATTGACTCAAAAATCTCAGCTTCTTCACAACCATCGAGATTCCTCCACATTTCTGAATCTTCTCCAGTCACCACAAAAGCCAACTTGAAAGGACTTCCCATTTCTTCGATAAGTTCAGCAAACTCACCAACCAATTCGACCGAATCTTCCCCTGCCTCATCAATCTCTGATAGGTCGATAACTATATTTTCTATCCCATCATTAATTGTCGAGTGTAGACGACCAGAATAACTGTCCTTGATCTCCTCAAGAAGTTCAGTGGTAGTTATTTTTGGAACACGAAATAACAAAACATTTTCTTCCAAATCAAAGTATTGGTCCGAAGCGTCAAGCTCCAGGACATCATAAAGAACGGTAGATACTTTATTTTTATCCAGAGGCTTAAAAATGATGTGCGAAAATCCGGAATCTGTTACTCTTTTTACTGCAGGATCATCACCCTTAATTACCATTGCGACCACAGGAACGTTAGAAAATTTTGAATTAGATTTAAGTTTTCGCCTCAATTCAATGGCTCCATCGTCTGGCAACGAAGAGCTTATAATAAAAGCATTATATTCTTTAGACTCGGAAAGTGAAACTGCTGAAGCAATATTACCAGTTCCTTCAACCAACCAACCCGGTTCTTCGGCAAACCCCTTAATCTGCTCAATAATCATAGGCTTATCATCGATAACCAAAATCCGCACCTTTTGACCTTCTTCCTCTGTCGAACAAGACGCTGATATGCTTTTGAGAATGTCATTTTGAGTATTACCCTGGATCGCGACCGCGTTCATCCTGGATAGTCGACGACCTAAATTCCGAATCATTTTTACTGCAAACTTAGGGTTCTCTTCGACAAATGTATGTAAACCCATGTCAAAAAATTTAACGGAAGCATTAGTTTTGGCACGAATGGAAGCATCTCGTTTAGCCATTAGTAATTCGCTTAACTCTCCAAACATTGCACCCTTGAGATTAATTTCATTGAGCACCTTCTCGCTTCTGACAACTTCCAATTCACCTTGTTCCAGTATGTAAAACCCTTTTCCCATTTCACCTTCTTTAATAATGTAGTCACCAGCGTTAAAATGTTTTGTTTCGTATATCATTTTTGATTTTAGATTGAAGATTGAAATCATCCTGATCATGTATTCGGCAAAAGCAAGGAATCCTGCCTTGTTTGCAAATCTTATCTTTTATTAAGGAAAGAGTCTAATTTTTGATCAACCATTTTTTTCTCAATTGGAGATAGAGCACGATACCCTCTTCCTAACGGCCAACCATACCCCCATCGATACCATGTCGGAAAATAAGGTTCACCACCTGTACGAACTGCTTGATACATTATTTCTGCAAGTTCTGAATTACCTGTTTTTCTTTCGACACATTTTTTAAAAGCTAAATCAGCTGCCGCTCGCTCATCTCTTGTGCCACCCTTCCAGTAAGCAATATCATGTTTAAAGCAACAATCCTTCCACAGTTCGGGGTTTTCAAAAGTACCATCGATAAACAAGCTACATCCATCACTGGAGAAACTAGACAACTCCATTGAGTTATCGTCCTTACACCCGTAAAGAAAAGATAAAATCAAAAAAAAGAATAGCAGTCTTCTGATCATCCAAAACAAGAAGACTAGGACTTCAGTCCAAGCAAGCTACCGTCAGATGGAAACTGAAAAGCCCGTAAACCAAAAATGGGTAGCGAGGCAAGAAGATGGTCAAAGATATCTGATTGTATTGCTTCATAATGAACCCATCTTACATCATTTACAAAAACATAGATTTCGATCGGTAGTCCTTTTTCAGTAGGGGCTAGTTGGCGAATCAAAAAAGTCATTCCCTCCTGGTGAATTGATGAATGATCACGAAGGTACTTCAGGCAATACGCACGAAAAGTTCCAGAGTTAGTCAGATTTCTGCCGTTCAGTAAGGGGGCTTCCAGTCCATGCTCATCCACTTTCATACCTGCCTCTCCAATTTCAGCCCGTTTTGCAGAAAAGTAATCCTTTAACAAATTGATCTTTTCTAGCTCAGCAACTTCACTCTCCTTCAGGAACCGAATACTAGAAAGGTCCAAGTGAATACTCCTTTTGATTCGCCGACCACCTGACTCTGACATCCCCCGCCAATTTTTAAAAGCGTCACTCACCAAGGCGTGTGCAGGGATTGTGGTAATGGTCTTATCCCAATTCTGAATCTTAATGGTCGTGAGGGCTACATCAATAACATCCCCGTCCGCTCCATACTTGGGCATCTCGACCCAGTCTCCCTTTCGCACCATATTGTTAGCCGTCAACTGGACACCTGCAACCAATCCTAAGATTACATCCTTAAATACCAAGAGTAACACTGCGGTGAGGGCTCCTAGTCCGGAAAAGAAATAAAGAGGGGATTTATCCAGCAGGATCGAAAGAATGAAGATTATACCCGTTCCGTTAACTACTATTTTAATTGCCTGACATAGACCTTTAAGAGGAAGTTTTGTGGAAAACTTACTCTCTTCGTAAAGTTTGTAAAAAGTATCTATTAGTGAATCAAACACCCAAAGTACGATACCCACCAGATATAGATTAATGAGGACCTCAATTACTCCATTCAGCACTTCATATTCGGAAAACACGAGCTGACTTAACGAACTGATGACAAAGGCGGGAGCAAGATGTGAAAGCCTTAGAAAGAAACTCTCCTCAAGAAGATACTTGGCAATTTTTGTGTTCGTTTTGGATGCCAGCGAACGAAGTGCTGTTAGCAGAAACTTCTTAACCACATAATTGGCTACCCACCCGGAAGTAAGAATGATTAGAAGAGCAATCAGTAGATAGATGTATTTGGAATATTCGGCAGCAAGACCGATTTCTTCCTGCATAAAAGTTACAACAAAGCCCTCTAGTTTAAAAACTGTATCCATGTTGCAATACAAAATCCCTCTCAGGCTGAGGTGACAAATCAAATTTAAAAATTCTTCCCTGCTGTGCATCCGTTAGATTTAAAAACAAAACTGAACTATCTTTTTCGGTTGTTTACAAAACACCAGGGTTTAGGAAGGAAGAATGCTTAGAATTACACATTCATTCCGAAAGTCATTCATGTTCTTGCTGACCTTCTGTTTTATAAACCTCTCAGCCAAGGTCCCAAAAAAACCAAACACCGGAAAAAATGCGGGAAGTCCAATTGATACTAAGCAGGCACTTTTCAGCAGTAAGCTTATTACAACAGCTACAGAGGGGCATGCAGTCAAAGTGAGGGCAAATATCAAAGGGGTCAAAAATTTATATTTAATTGTTTCAGATGGAGGTAATTCATATTCGTGTGACTGGGCAGACTGGGCATACCCCCGCCTGATTGGAAGTAATGGAAAAACAACCAAGTTAACCGACCTGAACTGGAAGATTGCAAAATCGGGATGGGGAAAGGCTCAAATCAACAAGAATTGCGGAGGCGGCCCCCTCAAGATAAACAGGGAGGACATTACCTATGGGATTGGCACCCATGCCAACAGCGTGATTCACTATGAGCTTCCAAAAAACCATGATTTCATTGAATTCCAAGCATTAGCCGGCATTGATAACGGAGGAAGCAACCAAAAAAGCGGAACCCAAAGCAGCGTACAGTTTTTCGTCTCCGACAAGCCAATCAATATGGCCAAACTTGCCAACATACAGCAAGGTCTACCAAATACCGATCATTACCCCGCAGATCAGTTTATTATTCAGGATGGATTAGAAGTAAAACTTTGGGCAAAATCTCCACTTTTTTTCAACCCAACAAACATGGATATTGATTACAAAGGAAGAATCTGGGTTGCGGAAGGTCGAAACTACCGAGGTAAACGAACACAGCCTGATGGAGACAGGATCGTAGTGGTTGAGGATAAGGACGGAGATGGCGTAGCCGAAAGCTCTCATGTATTCGTTCAGGAAAAAACTTTTATTTCTCCACTGGGTGTCGCGGTTGTAGATAATAAAATCATCGTATCCCAGCCGCCCGACTTAATTGTATACACAGATGTTAATCGGAATGCGGTGTTTGATATCGGAGTGGATAAGCGTGAAGTTCTACTGACCGGTTTTAACGGAAATAATCATGATCATAGTCTTCATTCGGTAACCGTCGGTCCTAATGGACAATACTATCTCAATTTTGGAAATAAAGGGGCTCAAGTAACCGATAAGGAAGGATGGCAATTGAATGCGGGTAGTTTTTATTCAATGAAGAATATTTCCGGCAAATCGAGTTCAGACGGTCAAATTTATCTTGGTGGAGTTGCATTTCGCGTCAATCAGGACGGAACCGGCTTACGCCCAATCGGACATAATTTTAGAAATTCTTATGAACAAGCGGTAAGCTCATTTGGTGATATTTTTCAGAATGATAATGATGACCCTCCGGCAAGCCGTACTACATGGCTCATGGAATATGGAAACATGGGCTTCACTTCCAAAAACGGATTGCGCAAATGGGGAAGTGATAAAATGCCAGGGCAAACCACTCAAGTAGCAGAATGGCGTCAGGAAGACCCGGGTGTGGTACCGGCAGGAGATGTCTACGGTGGAGGCTCTCCAACAGGAATTGCTTTTTATGAAAACGGAATCATGGAAGATCGTTTCGGCGGATATGTGATTAGCTGCGAACCAGCCCGTAATGTTTTGTTTGGATATCACCCCAAAGTTACAGGGGCTGGAATCACCCTGCCCCAGCGGGATATTTTCCTGACCAGTAACCCCAATAAAAATTTTGCCGGAGCTGATTTCGCAAGTGCCGGAAAAATCAAAGGTTTAATTAATTTGTTTCGCCCCAGTGACATCTGCATCGGCCCGGATGGGGCTGTCTATGTAGCCGATTGGTTCGATGCCCGTGTTGGTGGTCATGGCACACGGGATGCCGGACAGACGGGTGCAATTTACCGCATTGCCCCCAAAGATGCCAAGCTGTCCATCCCCAAGTTTGATCTTACCACTATTAAAGGGCAGATCGATGCGCTGAAAAGCCCTTCCCCCAATGTTCGTGAACTTGGGCGGGCATGTCTGGTAAAAGCCGGAAACAAATCTATTCCAGCAGTTCGTAAACTCCTTGCACACTCTAACTCGTTTATTCAAGCCCGAGCGATTTGGGTACTGGGTAAACTGGGAAAAAGTGGCCTGCAGGTAGTAGAGGAACTCCTTGAGCATGAAAAGGAGCAGATTCGCATCTGTGCATTTCGTGTTCTTCGTCATGAAAACCAGCAAATCCTGTGGCATGCAAATAAACTGGCCGATGATCCATCGCCTTCCGTGCGAAGAGAGGTTGCACTCGCAATGAGATATATTCCCTTTGAAAAATCAAAGGACATTCTCCTAAAAATCGCAGAAGGATACGATGGAATGGATAGATACTATGTAGAGGCATTCGGAATTGGGTCTACCGATAAAGAGGATAAGATTTATGCACTCCTAAAGAAAACCATGGGCTCCAATAACTATCAGCCCCGATATTCAGGTCTGGTGTGGCGGCTCCATCCAGTCCAAGCCATTCCGGAAATTAAGAAATGGGCACTCGATAAAAAACTAACCCCCAAGGTCCAGCGTTCGATGCTTTTTGCCCTTAGCCTGATCGAAGCGCCGCAGGCAGCAAAAGCTATGATTGAAATTGCCAAAAACGGACAGAGCGAAACCTCCAGCCTGGCAAAAGCATTTATCGAAAAAAGAGATCAGGGGATTTGGAACAAGTATCAAGCAATGGAACTTCTTAACGGAAAAAATATTATAAAAACTGAATATGTTGATCGCGTGGCTCCGACTTCGTTTGGCCCAGAAAAAGATCTTCCTCATGGGGATCAAATACTTGCCCTAAAGGGAAATCCAGAAAACGGGAAAAATGCGATTGTAAGATGTTATGTTTGCCACAAAGTCGGATCTGTTGGCGTTGAATTTGGCCCCACCCTACAAGGATGGGGAAGTGGGCAGGACCGCAAAACCATTCTTAAAGCGATTACAAATCCGTCTGATGATTTAGCCCATGGATACGAAGGCACGGAGCTCATAGTCAGAGGGAACAAACGAATCCAAGGATTTATTCAGGCAGAGGGTGACCCTTTGGTGATTCGGGTATTTGGTGGCGAGGATTTGGTCATTGCAGAAAAAGATGTAATCAAACGAAAAACAATGAAGACTTCTTTGATGGCACCCGCATCTCGCTTAGGCTTGGATGCTCAGGAACTGCGTGATGTGGTGGAGTATTTAAAGCTCAACTAAAATCCACCAACCCAAACCGAACTGATAAATGAGCGACATCTCCTTAAAGCTTGAGAGCACCTACACTAATTTGCCTGATATCTTTTACACCAGACTTTCACCTGTTCCGGTTACTAATCCCGAAGTTGTCATTTTTAATCAAAAATTAGCCGAAGATATTGGTCTCGACCTTACACAGCTCAACCCACAGCAAAAGGCCGATCTTCTTGCAGGAAACCTGATCCCTGATGGATGCACTGCATTCGCCCAAGCCTATGCAGGTCATCAATTCGCGAATTTTACAATGCTCGGAGACGGAAGGGCTATTATTTTGGGCGAACATCTTTCATCGTCCGGAAAACGATTTGATATTCAATACAAAGGTTCAGGGAGAACCCCTTACTCAC
>PATX01000049.1 GCA_002713685.1 Opitutia bacterium
GAAATGGTTAAAAAGGGTGATGAGGTGGATGCAATCGTCGTAGAAGTAGATACCGAAAACCAGAGAATCTCATTGGGAATGAAGCAATTAACTCAAGACCCATGGGAAGATATCGATAGACTTTTCAAACTTGGTGATGTTATCAAAGGAAAAGTAGCCCGGGTCGCTGGTTATGGAGCCTTTATCGAATTAGATCATGAGATAGATGGACTCGTTCATATAAGTCAAATAAGCGAAGAGCGAATTGAGAAAGTGAAAGATCATTTATCGGAAGGGCAGGAGGTTACTGCACGCGTGATTAAAATCGATAAAGATGAGCGCCGGATAGGATTAAGTATCAAGGCCGCCGATTACGATGAGGATGCATTGGCCAAGGAAGTTGCCGCTTACGACGAAGTAGGAGAAGATCTAACTACTTCCTTAGGGGATCTATTGGACGAAGCTACCTCTTATTCTGAAGAGGAGTAATCATTCTTAAGACTGAACCCCCTCAACTTATTAGTTGTGGGTGGTTTCATATCTAAGTTTTAGACTCTTTGCCTAGAATTTCTTGCAGGATCTTTCTTCTCTCGTTGATTTTGTTTCTTTCATCAATTTCTTCCTGAGAAAATTGTTTTTCATGCTGTTGCATCTTTTTACGAGCATGCCTAATCGCTTGCTCTTGAAGTTGCCTAACTCTTTCACGGGTAATTCCAATTTTCACTCCCACCTCCTCTAGAGTGAGTGGATCTCTTCCTTCAAGACCAAAGCGTAGTCTAATAATATCAGCTTCACGGGGATCCAAAGTTGAAATGACATGATCAATGTCCCCAAGTAAGGATTTGGATTGTAGGGATTCTAGCGGAGACGAAGCCTTTTCATCTGCAATTATATCTCCTAAGTTGCTACCTTCGTCTTCACTGATTGGTGATTCAAGCGAGGCAGGTTTCTTGCTCACTGCTATTAAGTGAGAAATTTTGGACACAGGGATGTTCATTTCCTCTGCAAGTTCATCTTCCGTTGGTTCACGTCCTAGTTTTTCGGTAAGATAGGTAGTCGTTTTTCTGATTTGACTGACCCTGTCAACCATATGAACAGGCAGTCGAATCGTCTTACTTTGATTCGCCAAAGCTCTTTTGATTGACTGCTTGATCCACCAAGATGCGTAGGTACTTAATTTTCCCCCTTTACTTGGGTCAAATCGCTCGACGGCTTTCATGAGCCCAATATTCCCTTCGTTAATCAAGTCCAGTAAAGAAAGACCTATATATGCATAGTCTTGAGCTATTTTCACCACTAATCGAAGATTGGCCGTAATCATTTTTTCGCGAGCTTTCTCGTCTCCCTTTGCGATTTTCTTAGCTAATTCGATTTCTTCCTCTACTGTAATGAGAGAAATAGTGGCAATTTGCCTTAGATAGATATCGAGAGAAGATTGTTCTGAATTTTCCAACATTGGCTATAAGGATATTTAAATCAGGATTGATCAAGCTTTTCCGCTATTAGCGAAGCATAAAACATTCCTTTTGCTTTATTGATTGTCTCTTTGAATTCCATTTCAGGAACGGAGTCTGCAACAATCCCAGCCCCTGCTTGAAGATTAATATTTCCGTCTTGAATAATGGCGGTTCGAATTGCGATGCAGGAATCATGATTTCCCTCAAAGCCAAAGTACCCCAATGCGCCTGCATAAGCATTTCTACAGGTATTCTCGAATTCAGAGATTATTTGCATGGCTCGGATTTTTGGAGCACCACTGACAGTCCCGGCCGGAAATGTGGCCCGCATCAGATCAAAGGCATTTTTTTCTGCTGATAGTTTGCCCACTACCTGTGAGACAATATGCATAACATGAGAATATCTCTCCACATTCATGAATTCAGCAGCTTTTACGCTTCCATGTTGGCAAACTCGACCGATATCATTTCTTGCCAAGTCAACAAGCATCAAGTGTTCGGCTTTTTCCTTCTCATCAGATAAAAGCTCTTCTTCCAGTGCCTGATCTTCAGCTTCGTTTCTTCCTCTTGGGCGAGTCCCTGCTATCGGTCTAATCAGAACATCATCATTATTTAGTCTCACATGGACTTCGGGGGATGCTCCCACTATCGCGTAATCTCCTGTTTCTAATATAAACATGTAGGGCGAAGGATTACTCGCTCGAATCGCACGATATAAGTTAACGGGTTGCCCCGTAAAAGGAAATGTGAACCTTTGAGACAGTACTGATTGGATAATATCTCCCGAACGAATGTATTCCTTAGTCTTTTTAACTAATTCTTCAAATTCCTGCTGAGAAAAATTTCCTTCAGGCAGTTCTTGATCCTGAACCGATTCGAAATCAAGCGAAGCTGGTTTTATCGAAACGGGATTTGCAAGGGTTTGAATGGTTTCTACTATTTTATCCTTTGCAAACTTGTATGCATCCTCCGCGTTTTCACCGGGTTTTACATTGGCGCAAATGGTGAGCGTTTGCCTTGCATGGTCGAAAATTACCATGAGTTCGGTGATCATAAAGAACAGTAAAGGCATACCTAGTTCATCTTTATTGGGTATTGATATACTTGGTTCGACCCTGTTTGCATATTCATATCCAACAAATCCGACTGCTCCTCCTGAGAATCGATGTCCGTCAATTCCTGAATACCGAACATCCTGAATCTCTTTTTCGATAAGACTGAGGGGGTCATCGGGTGTGCGTATTCTTTCTCGATCCCCTTCATTTTTAAGAATCTCCGTATAATCTTGGAAGCACGAAAATTGCTTACTGGCTGAAAATCCAAGAAAAGAGAATCGGCTAACTTGTTCGCCACCAACTACAGATTCAAAAAGGAAAGCAGGCTTTTGTTTAGAAAGTTTTAAATATGCAGAAAGTGGAGTTTCAGAATCTGTGGTCAATTCAGTTTTAACTGCAATCAGATCAAATTGCTTACTTAATTGCTTAAACCCACTTAGATTAGGCGTGATTTTCATCGAAAGGGTAATACTAACATCAGTATAAATTAAATATTAATGTGAAATTATCGTAAACTATCGTTTTTACTATTGCATGTGTTGGTTTTCGCTATGCACTAAATGTAGCAATGTTAAAGAACCCCGAAAGAGATGCGAGGAGTAAATAATGAGTAGAAAAGTTCATTGTGTAATTATGGGAGGGGGACGAGGTACCCGTTTATATCCTTTGACAAAACTTCGCTGTAACCCCGCCGTTCCTCTCGCGGGTAAATACAGGTTGGTTGATATTCCAATAAGTAATTGTATAAATTCCGGATACAATCGAATTTACCTTCTGAGCCAATTTAATACCGCTTCTCTTCATCGACATGTTCAGGATGCATATCGATTCGATCGTTTTGGTAAAGGATTTGTAGAAATCTTGTCTGCGGAGCAGACGGAGGATGGAGATGATTGGTATCAGGGGACTGCAGATGCAGTTCGTCGAAATTTAATCCATTTTGGTGCGGTTGAAGAAGATGTTTTTGTGATTCTTTCTGGTGATCAACTTTATCGTATGGATTTTTCCAAAATGGTGGATGAACATTTAGAACGAGGTGCAGAAATAACAGTTGCGGCCAAACCTATTCCAACTGATGAGGCTGCTGGCTTAGGGTTACTACGAGTTGATCAGGATTTTGGGATTATTGATTTCGTCGAGAAACCTACGGATCCGCAAGTCATTCAAAGATTAGTTCCTCCTGAATTAAAGGGAAATAGTGAGACTCCTGATCGTTGCCTGGCTTCCATGGGAATCTATGTGTTTAATGCCACAGCGATGTTTGATGCGTTAAAGGGAAACACCACTGACTTTGGAAAAGAAGTAATTCCTTCCCTTGTGGGAAAGAAGAATTTGCGTTGCCATGTTTATGATGATTATTGGGAAGATATTGGTAGCGTAAGGTCTTTTTTCGAAGCAAACCTTCAACTTTGCGACGACTTGCCAAAGTTTAATTTTTATGAGCAATCTCATCCAATTTATAACTATCCAGATATTTTACCCACAAGTAAATTCGTAGAGGCAACACTTTGCTCAACGAGCATCGCAAGTGGTTGCCAAATTGGTGCTTCAGATTTCAAGCGCTGTATGTTGGGCGTCAGATCAATTGTCGCGGACGGATGTACAATGAAAAATGTGGTTATGATGGGGGCAGATAATTATGACTCTCCCCAGAATGAGGAAATAAGCCTTGGAGTCGGTGCTAATTCGAACATTCAAAATACAATTATTGATAAAAATGCTCGAATTGGACGAGATGTTTATCTTAATCCCGAGGGATTAAATGAAGGATGGGTGGATAAAAAACAAAATATTTATTGTAAGGATGGAATTCTCGTTGTAGTCAAAAATGGTGTTGTCGACGATGGCACGCGAATCGGTAACGATATTTAAACTATTTGATTTATGAGCAATATTCCTGAAAACCTTTTATATACAGACGACCACGAATGGATCCTTAAAGAAAGTGAACAATGCTTTTCAGTGGGAATAACAGATTACGCCCAAGACTCGCTTGGAGATGTAACTTTTGTGGAAGTTCCTGAAGTTGGTACTGAATTGTCAAAAGGAGATGTTTTTGGTGTAGTTGAATCCGTAAAGGCTGCATCTGATTTGTTTATGCCAGTCTCGGGAGAAATCGTCGAAGTTAACGAGGATTTAAATGATTCACCCGAATTAATTAATGATGCTCCCTACGAAGGCGGATGGATTATCAAAGTGAAAATTTCTGATACTGATCAATCTCATCTGCTCAGCCCGGATGAATATTTTAAAGTAACAGGATCCGCTTCCTAATTTTTTCAGACTGGCCCCCATAGTTTAACGGATAAAACAGTGGTTTCCTAAACCGTAGATCGAGGTTCGATTCCTCGTGGGGGCGCCATTATAAAAATGTAATGTTTTACATTTATTTAGATACATGGATGATTTTTTTGGCATATTTATAGCAATCCTACCTCCTTTTCTTTTGCTAGGCATTGGTGCTGTGGCCAGAAGGTTAAAATGGTTACGCTCTGAAGCTGATGCATCCCTGAGCATGGTGACCATTCGTATTCTGTATCCATGCTTTATCCTTCATCATATTTTAAGTTCCAAAATCAGTCTGGATGCATCAACCTTTGGTTTTCCAGCTTTGGGTTTTTCATCGATCTTGATTGGTTTTATGATCGCATGGGTGGTTTCAAGGATTTTTGGTTTAGAAAAGCATGAAGCTTCAACTTTTAGGTTTTGTGCAGGGATATTCAATTATGGGTTTATTGCGATACCTGTAGCCTTAGCTTTGTTTGATGATGAAATTGTTGTTTATATCATTCTATTCAATCTGGGTGTAGAAATCGCTATTTGGACAATTGGGATCTTAGTGTTAACAGGGGAAAAGCTAAATCTAAGAGGTTTTTTGAACCCTCCGGCCATTACAATTATCTTTGCTCTATTATTTCAGCAAGTGATTGGGAGCAATATTCTTCCTGTTTTTATATGGGAAGTCATTACAGCCTTAGGAAATTGCTCCATTCCCATCGGCCTTGTACTTATTGGTGCCAGTTTTTATGAACTATCTGGTGAATTTAAATTCTCTCGCCTTTTACGCGTGGAAATCTCTTCGCTGTTAGTAAGAAATGTAATTTTCCCGATTACGGTTATCTTCTGTTTATATTTCCAATTTCTTTTACCGAATATGCCTTGGGTTCAGGAGATTCTACTGATTCAAAGTGCAATGCCCGCGGGAATCTTTGCAGTTGTAATTGTTGGAAATTATGGGGGAGATAAATTAACTGCACTTCGTACCATCCCTGTCACTATGATAGCAGGTATGATAACTTTACCTTTTTGGGTATTCCTTGGTCTTCAAATAATTGAATAGGAGAGTGCTTACTTGAGCTTGGTTTGGGCTAGTTGTCTCTTCAGTTCTTCAATCTCAGTCTCCATTTCCTTTATGTCTTCGTACTGTGATTTCGCACTTAGGCCTTGGTAAATATTGTTAACGTTATGCCTAAGTCGATTGTACTCCTCAGCATAAATAAGCGAAATCAAGTATCTCTTAAATTCTTTCCGGTCACGAATAATTTTGAGATCCAGTTCCTCCATCTCCTGTGCAAATTTAATATGCATTTTATCAATTTCGGAATCGAATTTCTTGAACTGTTTATCTAGGTGCTGTTTTACTGCAGAAAGAGCACCAATTAATTTTGGGCATTGTCGACAATCCTTCGCCGTAAATTTTTCAAAATTGATGAGGTTGTTTGATAGGGCAGCTCCAAATCCAGTTAACTCTAGCTCAGATCTTTGGCTCTCCTTGGAAGCCCATGACTCAATGGCTTTAACGAGCTTGAGCTGTGACGCTTCAGACTCCTCGGAGTACATAATTTCTACTGCTTCATCTTCCATAATTACTTTATTAGTAAAGAAAAGAGCGGTTTATAGCAAAACAATTTCAAATCTTTTTTTCGTAGTCTATTAATAATTTTGATACTTTTCCTGATAAAATAAATAAGCCCAGAATGTTGGGGAAGGCCATACCCAGAATCATTAGATCCGAAAAATCTAGAATATTGGTTGCAGTTATAATCGAACCAAGAAAACAGAAAATTAAAAATAGGATTTTATAAATCAGGGAAGATTTATCTCCAAACAAATAAACCCAACATCTTTCTCCATAATAGGACCAAGATATCATAGTCGAGAAAGCGAATAGAAAAACAGCAATGGATAAAATGTATGGAAACCAGGGGATGACGCTACCCATTGCAGCGGAAGTGAGTGCGCCACCTTGATTATTGGCAATGAATTCAGCGTTGGATGGATCCATGTAGGAGCCTGTAATAATTATGACTAAAGCAGTCATCGTGCAGACAACGATTGTGTCAATAAAGGGCTCGAGAAGAGCAACTGAACCTTCTTCCACAGGATTTGAAACCTTGGCGGCTGAGTGGGCGATTGCGGCAGAGCCTATGCCTGCCTCATTTGAGAAAACAGCTCTTTTCACACCAATGATCAACACTCCAAGAAAGCCACCAAAAGCTGCATCAGGGGAAAAAGCTTGTTCGAAAATGAGAGCGAATGCCGCAGGGATTAAAGAAAATTTAGAAACTAAAATGAAGATGCATGCGATAAGGTAAACACCACACATGAAAGGTACAATGATGGAGGCAACACGGGAAATACTTTTAATTCCACCAATAATCACTACACCCACTAGAGTACTCATTATGAGTCCGTAAGCCCACGAGTATTGGGCAAGCGTAGGGATGACCGTTTTGATTAAATCCAATGATTGTACGACTTGAAAGGCATTGCCGCCTCCAAAAGAACCACCGATACATAATAAACAAAAAAGTCCGGCGAGAAATCCTCCCAATCCAGCAAGATTTTTTTCTTTTAGTCCTTCTGACAGATAGTGCATAGCTCCACCCATGATAGTCCCGTCTTTTCGAACTTTCCGGTACATTTGTCCCAGCGTACACTCAGTAAATTTTGAAGACATCCCAAGGAAACCAACTAGAATTATCCAAAAAGTTGCACCTGGACCACCGGTGCCTATTGCAATTGCTACACCTGCAATGTTACCAAGTCCCACGGTTGCCGACAATGCAGTTGTGAGAGCCTGGAAGTGGCTGACTTCTCCGACCTGATTCTTTGTTTCATATTTACCCCGAACTAGATCAATCGCATGTTTAAATAATCTAACATTCACGAATCTCATTCGGACGGTAAAATAAAGGGCACCGAACAATAGCCATGCCACAATAAGGGGAAAACCCACAAATGGAATTTCCCAGAACATTAAGGAGGCTAATGGCTGGACAATAAAATCTGCAAAAAAAGAGTCGATTTGTTTTTCGAGAGAAAGGCTGGAGTCTTGAATTGATGCAAATACTTCCGTATTGAAAAACATAAAAGGTGTTATTGTAAGAATTCTAGCTATTGAAAATTCCATCTTGTTAAATATTGTGTCGGATGTAAGTTAGAATCCATAAGATATTCCCTGCAAGCCTGTACTAATCATTCATAAGATATAATAAATGCAGAATTGTCCATGGATTCTACTAAAGCACTGGGGGCGATTTTGGGCTACTCAATTTTTCTTTAACTTTTTTTTTCTCTTTTCTCTACTCCTTGTGTTTCTTCTTGCTCAAGAATACGAGAGGGGTGCAGCGCTGCTTTGGGAGAATCCTAAGCTTTTGTTTTATGTTTATTTAGCACCTTCCATTTCTTGGCTAAGTTCTGTTTGTTGTTTTTCGGCAACAATCCTTACATTTTCTATGCTTGAAAGACATAAAGAGTGGACGACCTTACAAGCATGTGCAGTGAGCCCCCTATGGATTGGTGCAGTTTTTCTCGTTCTTTCAATCGTAATTGCATCGTGTAATTTGTGGCTCTTGTACACTCAACCTACAAAAGAAAATTATTCCAGTGATAAAATTTGGGAACCCAGAAGTTTACAGATGAAAGATCCATCTGTAGGCATGTGGTATTTTCAGGAATTCAATCCTAGAACATTAGAAGGACAAAATCTTCAGCTCTACCTCAATGATGATGCCGGGAATAATTATGGAAGATTGAGATGCAAGATGGCGAGTTGGGATGCCAAAATAAAGAAATGGCAGTTTCGTGAAGGGATTTTTTGGGGTTACCCTACTGCAAGGGGAGTTCCTGTTCCCGATATAAAAACCAATCGTTTAAAGTGGAACGAATTGCAGAAAGATATTTTTCTAGAAGATGCAATTGACTCAAATACACCGATTCAAAAGTTTACTTTTCAAAAACTTGGGTTGGAAGAGTTAACCTCGGATCCTTTGCCATATTTTTGGATTAAGGAAAATCCATCTAAAATGAATTTTATAGAAATAAATTCTATTATAGATAATTTTCCTAATCGAGCTTCTCATAAACTGGATACTTATTATTATCAAAAAACTCTGATATTAGTAAATACTTTGAGTTGTATATTTGTGACAATGCTTGGGTTTATCCTTATGAGTGGCCAGAAAAGTCCGAAGGTCAGTTTTTTAATTGGAGTGATTGCGATCGGTATAGTGTCGTTTTATGTATTAAGAATTGCATTTGATAAGATTGGAGAAAGGGGGATTTTAAATCCTTGGGTTTGTTCGATTATACCATTTTTAGGGACTGGTTTATTATTTCTCCTTTTGAAATTTAAAAAAGAAAAGTCACTTTTCGATTAGCTTCATTTTTCAATTTCACGTAACTGGATACTTTCAATCACCCGATTATGGGCAAAAGCATTCGTTACAATTACTAGTTGATCGCCTTTCTCTATCCAATTTTTGGTTTTGAGGTAATTAATTGCGTTTTGGATTGTTATTTCGGGATCAACTGAAAATTCCATTAAGAAAGGCTCTATACCCCAGATAAGACGAAGTCTTCGATGTAGACCCTCTACATCAGTAAATGCAAATAAGGGGGAGCCATTCGGTCTGAGTGCACCTAGTTTTGCGGCTAAATCACCACTCCGTGTGAAAACCAAAACCGCTGAGTTTTCCATGCGCATGGATAGCATTGCTGCCGATCGCAACATCTTAGCTTTTGGGCGAAACAGCTTTAGCTCTTCTGTCAATCCTGGTTGAATTTCCTCTTCCATCCTAGAGGCAATCCTTGTCAACATTCTTACGCATTCAAATGGATATTTGCCGGTAGTAGTCTCGCCACTTAACATAATGCAGTCTGCACCTTCATTGACCGCATTGGCTACATCGCTAATTTCTGCTCTTGTTGGAACGGGCGAATCAATCATCGATTCTAACATATGTGTGGCGACGATTACTGGTTTTCCGGCAGATAAACTTGCTCCGACCGCTTTTCGTTGAATAATTGGCAGTTCTTCAAATGGACATTCAATACCCAAGTCTCCTCGAGCCACCATAAGCGCATCAGCAGATTGGATTATTTCTTCAATGTTAGCCACCCCCTTTTGATCTTCGAGTTTAGCTATGATTTGAGCATCCGAACCATTATCACGAAGGAAACTTCTAAATAAATCAACAGCGTCGGCATCCCTCGTAAAAGATAAGGCAAAATAATCGTGTTTACATTCGATACCTACTAAGGAATCTCTACGATCTTTTTCAGTTAAAGAGGGGAGTCCTGTTTCAATTCCGGGCAAGTTAACATGCCTTCTGCTTTTAAGAACTGCATCACCTTGTACTGCACAACGTATCTTTTCTTTAGATGAATGTAAGACTTTTAGTTGAATTAATCCGTTGTCCAACAAAACAGTATCACCTTCCTTAATGTGATCGGGTAATTTGTCGTAATTTACTTCAATTTGCCAAACCCCATCTTCCCTGGGTGGATTTGGTTGTGCTGTAAATACAAGATCCAGCGTGTCATTTTTTTTAATATTTAGTTCCTGATGTAGATAACCGGTTCGGATTTCAGGTCCTTTCACATCCATCATAATAGCTGGTTCTCTGTCGAGTTGCTTACCGATGTTTCGAATGCGCTCGGTAATTATTCGAATCCAGTCATGAGCAGCGTGTGCCATGTTTAATCTAATAACATCCACACCCTCTTGGATTAGTTGAATGATTTGATCTTCGCTTTCCGTTGCTGGACCGATGGTTGCAATGATTTTAGTTTGTCTTGCGATCTTTCTCATACTTGATGGGGCACAGCATTGTTTGGGTCTATAACAAAGGTCTTGAAACGATGTCCTTGTCCATTGAGTTGTTTGAATTGTTTCTTTACTAAATTAACATCATTACAATCTTTGCTTAAATGCATGATGAAAATTTCTTGCCAGCATGGGCACTTATAGGAGTTTAAAAGCTCGAAAGTTGAATCGTTGGACAAATGACCATGCCTACTGCGTATTCTTTGTTTTAGGCTCCAGGGTCTTTTGTTATCGGACTCTAAAAGTTTAGGGCAATAGTTGGATTCGACTACAAGAATTTTTGCCTGACGAATACGTTCGCGTACAAGATTTGGGACAAACCCGAGGTCAGTGACCCAAGCTAAGCTACCTGGAGGATCAAACAAGTCACCATTTCCCCATTGAAAATAAAAGCCTACGGGATCATAAGCATCATGCGGAACACTAAATGGGTGAATTTTAAATAATTTAAATTCAAAAGATTTTCCCGTTTCAAAAATTTTCCAATTAGCCCGTCTTTGAAGCTTAGCCTGTACTGCTTGAACTGTATCTCGATTCGCGAAAATAGGAAGTTGCTGCAATTTTGATAATCCTCTTATTCCTGCACTGTGATCATTATGTTCATGAGTAAGAAATACAGCATCCAGTTCCCCGGTTTTGACATTTTGTTCTGCGAGGAGGCTTTCTAATTTTCTAGCTGAAAGTCCTGCATCAATGAGAATTCTAGTGTCTCCAACCTGAAGAAGGCTTGAATTGCCTGAACTACTCGAACCTAAAATCTTAAAGTTTACATCCACAAGTCTTTTGACCTACGGTAGTATGATATAAAATGCCAACACGAAATTCTAAAATCTTACACTAATAACTATTGTAATGACTGAGTACTTTGATGAGGTTGATCAAAACGATCAAATATTAAGACAGATAACTCGTACGGAGGCTCATAAGCACAATATCATGCATCGAGCCGTTCATATTTTCATTCAGAATGAGAATGATCTATTGCTGTTGCAGAGAAGGTCATCCAATAAAGATTTGGACCCGTTGAAGTGGACAACCAGTTGTTCCGGTCATGTTGATGCTGGAGAATCATATATCGAGGCTGCCGTGAGAGAGTGTCGTGAGGAACTTGGGATAAAAATTACAGAAAGTGACTTGAAGGAAATATTTAGATGCAATCCATGCATACAAACTGGTATGGAGTTTGTGCGCGTTTACATTTCCAAAAAAAAATTTAAAGAGTTTTCGCCAGAGATAAGCGAAGTTTCAGAAATAGAATTTTTTACCGTACCTGCTTTGATCGAGAAATGTAAAAAAGAAAAGGAAATCTTTTCAGGATCTTTCTTACATCTCTTTCAGCTTACAGCATCGAGATTAGAGGCTTACAGTAATGATAGCTGAGATGGATCTTTATCCTCTTTGCCATCGAATCCGGTAACTTCCCACCCTGCGGGCGTTAGAACTCGCCCTTGAGCTGTCCTTTGGATGTAACCCTCTTGAATTAAAAATGGCTCGTGAACCTCTTCCAGGGTGTGCTCTTCTTCGCCTACTCCCACTGCAATTGTACCTAATCCTACAGGTCCACCTTTGTAGTTCTGGGCCATCAATATGAGAATTCTTTTATCCATTTCGTCTAATCCACGATGATCGATTTCTAATAGCTCCAATGCATCAGCAGCAATCTTTCGATCGATCTGTCCGTCTGCTCGTTGCTGAGCGAAATCACGGGCGAAATGAATTAGATTATTGGCAATTCTAGGGGTTCCTCGTGCCCGTGAAGCTATTTCTTCTGCTCCTTCCTGATTAATCGGGCAGTCGATTAAAGCGCAACTTCGGTTGACAATTTTTGTAAGATCATCCCGACCATAATAATCGAGTCTTGTTTGCAGAGTAAAACGACTTCTCATGGGAGAGGACAATAAACCGACTCGAGTGGTTGCTCCAATAAGTGTAAACCTTGGAATATCTAGTCGGACACTTCGTGCATTTGGCCCCTGGTCGATCATAATATCAATCCTGTAATCTTCCATAGCCGAATATAAGTATTCCTCAACGGTTTTGGGGATTCGGTGAATCTCATCAATGAAGAGGATATCTCCTTCCTGAAGATTAGTTAGTAATCCAGCTAAGTCTCCCGGTTTATCTATTACCGGTCCAGATGTAACTCTCACCTCTCTTTTCAATTCATTCCCAACAATATGGGCTAGAGTGGTTTTACCCAATCCGGGGGGACCACACAAAAGGATATGTTTTAAAGGCTCTTGTCTTCCTGCAGCAGCACCAACCATTATCTTCAAGCGATCTAGAGTTTTTCTTTGACCGGTGAAATCGTCAAAGGATGGCGGGCGAAGTGCCGCGTCAATAGCTCCTTGTGTTTCTAGTGCTTGTTCAAGGAATTCCGATCCTTTTGCTTCATCTTGTCGCATAAATATTAACTAATTATTTGCTGAGGAAATGGATTTGGGCAATTCAGATTCTGGTAGTCTTTCTACTTTTGCTCCAAGTTTTTGGAGTTTATGCTCAAATTTTTCGTACCCTCGATCTAAATGGTAGATTCTTTGCACCCAAGTTTCTCCTTCTGCCGCGAGTCCTGCTAGAATCAGGGCCGCACTTGCTCTTAAATCTGATGCCATGACAGGAGCCCCCGTTAACCTTTTTGCTCCACGAATGATTGCACTTGATCCTTCAATCGATATGTGTGCTCCCATCCTTAATAATTCTGGAACATGCATAAAACGACTTGGGTAAACCCGTTCTGTAATTACGCTAAGTCCCTCTGTAACAGAGGCTAAGGCACAGATTTGGGCTTGCAGATCTGTAGGGAAGCCAGGGAAGGGGAGAGTGACAACTTCTAAGGGTTTTAAAGAAGTAGGTACAGAGGCAATTGTAGATTGATCCTGTGAAACTAAACTCATGCCCGAGGTTTTTAATAAATCAAGGAATGATCCCATGTGTCCGGAATCTATTCCCTCAATAGTAAGCTCTCCTCCAGTGATTGCTCCAGCTAAAATATAAGTACCGGCTTCAATGCGGTCAGGAATAACTCTGTGTTTGCAGCCGCTTAGCTTATCCACCCCTTCAATTTTTAAAAGATGGGAGCCTGTTCCCTGAATATTAGCACCCATTGATTCTAGCATGTGGCAAAGATCAGTTATTTCTGGTTCGCAGGCACATCCTTCTAGGACTGTGCTGCCAGGAGTGAGTACGGCAAGCATCAGTGCATTAGCCGTACCAGTAACAGTGCTTCCTTGTCTTCCACCAATGAACACTGAATTTCCGGAAATATTTTTACCATCCACTTTCACGACACCCCCAGATAGTTGAACCTCTGCACCTAATGCTTCCAAGGCTCTCACATGAAGATCAATGGGACGATTGCCGATAACACAGCCACCTGGCATAGGAATTTCTGCTCTTTTTAGTCGAGCGACCAAAGGACCAAGTAAACAGATGGATGCCCTCATCTTTCGGACCAACTCATAAGGTGCAAAGTGCACTATAGATGAAGGTTTAATGCTCCAGGAATTAGAGTTAATTCGGATAACCTTTGCACCTAATTCTGTGAGGATTTCAGCCATGAAATTAACATCACTCAGGTCAGGAACATTTTCCAAAATAGTTTCTTCCTCCGTTAGCAGGGAGGCTGCAAAGAGTGGCAATGCTGAATTTTTGGAACCGCTTACTTTTACTTTACCATGTAATGGATTTCCACCGCATATGCGAAAAATATCCATTTAAGAAAAACTCTTTTTGTTTAGATTAGTTTCCAAAAATTTTTGAAATGAAAGAACTTAGTTTTGATTTATTAACTTTTTTGGATTTTGGCTCAGTCGTTCTAGATTTGGAGCGGCTTTTTGACTGAGTTTTATGTTTGTTCCTGTCCCTGTTTTGAGAGTCTTTGCTATCCCGCTCTGTAGATCTTCTTTTGTGATTAGATTTTGGCCTAGATCGATGTCTTTTATTTCTATCTTTGTTTTCAGATTCGTTATCTCTTCGACGAGATTTCCCATTCTGACTACGGTTACGATTATTTTTGGTATCATTGTTGTCGGAACCCCTCGATGGAATTTCTTCTTTCTTCCTGGGCGGAGGAGCTTTAATTGAACTTAGATCATCCGTAAGTTTCTCATTTCCACTGATTGACAATTCTCCGAATGGCTCATCATTTGCGCTTTTACCACCAGTTTCCAATGGCTTTTCATTTGATCGATACCAACGGGATCGGATATTAGATTTTTTTGTTATGGGCATGGTAAGTAAGGTTAAGGGTAGGGGGCTTTATGTATCTAGATGTTTGACAATGAAATCATGAACTTACTTCATGAGGAAAATTTATTTTCAAAGAATAATTTTATTCTACATATTATTTAATTCGAAACCTCTTGCAACGATGGAAACATTCTTAGATACCGAATTAATGGATAAAATGGATGAAATTTTTAATCTCCAAGAAAAATTGAACACAAGGATTGGAGTTAATATGAACGAAATGAACGACGAAGATCGTGCTAAATGGATTTTGAATTATATCAGAGCAATGCAGCAGGAATTAGCAGAGCTTACAGATTCAGTCCCCTGGAAATGGTGGGCAAAATACCAAGAATTTGATAAACAAAATGCTCGTGTTGAAATTGTGGACTTATTTCATTTCCTGATCTCATTGGCTCAGGTAATGGGAATGAGTGCTGATGATGTTTATGATGCTTATCTTAAAAAAAATAAGGTAAACCACAATAGGCAAGACAGCGGTTACAGCAGTAAGGACGAGGATGACTCCCGACACATCTGAAGGGAGAAGATGTCTTATAATTTACAGAGTGCTGAGAAGTTCCGCACACCTCGATTTCTTACGTGAAATCTTATTTTTATGAACAATATTTGTCTTGTTTGCCTTCTCTAAAGCAGAGATAAATAATGAACCAGCTTTTGCAGCATCTTCTTTGTTCTTATCTTCAACTGCAGAAATAAAGTGCTTTTCCAATGTCTTTAAACGGCTTGTCACGGCACGGTTGCGAATGTAACGAGCTTTATTTTTACGAATATTTTTTAGGGCAGATTTAGAATTGGCCATATAATTAAAATAAGTCTGTGTCGATTTGGGTCAATTGTTATTTAGGTAAAAATTCCGAGAAGATGTAAGCCAGATTCTGTACTTCGAAAGAATCGAAGTGTCATTCATTTATCTATTCCAATTAATAGAATTCTCCAAAGAATGGAGATGCGGCGTACCCGAAACCATTAGGCGGACCACCTCGTTCCCTATTTCGCCTTGCATCGGACTGGGTTTACATAGCCCACTAAGTTGCCCTCGTGGCGGTGGGCTTTTACCCCACCATTTCACCCTTACTCGCATAAACGAGCGGTTTATTTTCTGTTGCACTAGCCGTGAACTTGCTTTTAAGCAAGCACCCCTCGCTTTCACAAGGAATCCTGTCCTGTGATGTCCGGACTTTCCTCTATACCATTTTGCAATAATACAGCGAATGACCACTTCTCGGAAATTTTCTAGAACAAGTAACATTTACCGTTCTACATATACAATTCTACCACATTGATCACATTGTGTGAGTTTCTGTTCAACCAAAACTGTAGAGATAACATCATTTGATACTCTTAAATTACAACCTGAGCATTTTTGATCATTTAACGGTGCGAGGTAAGGAGCACTTGAAACAATTTTTTTCACACGATCATACGCTCGGAGCATATCTGTCAAAACTTTTGATCTTGCTTCTTGAATTTCTTGTTCAATAGCAACAATTTCAGACTCTACTTGTTGAATGCGCTTTTCGAAGTTTGCTCTTTGTCTTTCAAGATCAACGACTTTAAGGGCAATTTTCTCTTGAGCCACTTTGGCTGTTGCACTGGCATCATCTATCTTTAACAAAATTTCAATTTGTTCATCCTCTTTTACGGATTGTTGTTCGATTAGTACGCCAATTTCATTCTCGAGAGCTTTGTATTCTTCGTTTTTTTTGACTTCGAGTTGCTTGTTTTTGTTTTTGGCGATTTTATCGCTTATTTGAAGTAATTCTTTTTCTAAAGAATTGTTATTAGCTTCGAGTTCTTTCCATTCTAGTACAGCAAGGTCGATTGAATCTTGTTCAATTTTAATCTTTTGATCCATTCTAACAAGATCGTCCGGTAAAAGTTTTTTTTCTTCAATTAATTTACCATGGCGACGATCTCTGCCGTGCAATAAAAGAAGTTCTTGGAAGTCTGTGTCGTTTGAAAGCATATACAATTAAAAGTTTCTATAATTAGGATGACTGAATCCTAAAATCTTCACAAGAACATTGAGATACTTTCTTTGTGTTGAGCTTTTTTCAATCTTTTGATCTATTTAGATTTATGACTGATGAATTGGGGACATTGGAAGACGCAATACTTGCATTTACTTTAGATGACACGGACGAGGCTTTAAGAATTCTAAATGAGTTGGCCTCCAGGAACCCAGATTCTGTCGATGTATGGAGAGCGTTGGCTGAAGTAGAACTTTCAACTGGAAAACTTGAAGAAGCTGAAAATGCATGTCGAAAAGCTATTCAATTAGACGCTGAAGATCTCACATCAATGGTTAGCTTAGCTAGAATTCTTGTTAAAACAGGAGATAAAGAGGGTGCTGAAGAAGCCCCAGTAGCAGAAGC
>PATX01000050.1 GCA_002713685.1 Opitutia bacterium
GCCCAAAAAATTAACGAAGATTGGTTCAGGAAAGAAAATTCCAACGGTGATATCGAACAATATGATTTGGTTCCCGCATACGACTCTTTCGATAAGGTCATTTCTTACATCAGTTCTCAAAACCTAACACCCACAGGTCACATTATTGATGAGGAGGAGGAACACCATGTTCCTTTTAATTTCACGATTACAGATGAAATTGATCTTAATAATCCGCAAGAACTGATCGATCTTTCCTCTGACCATGACGATGTTTGGTTTCAACGGGTGAACCTTGAGGATGGCAGGTATATTTGGGCTCTTTCCGTGGAAAACGATGATGAAAACGGGTCTACTAGTGAATCAAGTAACCTGATGGTCGAAATGAACGGTTCAGTGTATGAGGGAGATTTTCATGACTATTGGAGGGACGCATTCGATATTATGATTGATAATAACTCAACCAATTGGAGAGAAGACCGTTTTGATGCCAATCCTGAAGGTATCAAAAATCTACTTTTCCAGTTTCCTGAAATCCGCGGACCCAACGCCCCGGTCTCCCCTATGGTGAAAACTGATCCGCCCAAATCATCTTTGGGAAATAAAGCCACATTTGTTGGCAAACTCATTACCGATGGTAACAATCGAAATCTCTCTCTGGGTTTTCAATTTAGTGAAGACCTTAGGTTTAATGATGTAATCGAAGTTCTCAGTCGTGGTGATAATTTTGAAGCTGAATATGATTTCTCCAAGTATGAATCTAATTATCTCTACTATCGGGCATTTGCTCGAAACGAGGAATTCGAATCATTCGGAGCAAGAAAAAGGTTAAAAATAGATGTTCTAGCCACAACGAAAATTAATGGAGCTAAGATCATGGAAGGTGGTTGGGAATCTTCCGATTGGTTTGGTCACTATTATATCCAAGAAAATGGATGGATTTACCATGAGGATTTGAGATGGTGTTTTCTCGTAATTCAAAAAGATAATCATTGGCTTTGGATGGAGAAATACGGCTGGCTATGGACTAAACCTAGCGTTTGGCCCTACTTGTATGATAATGAGAACGCTAACTGGCTATATTTACTGAAAAGAAAATCCGGACCGAGCCTTTTCTTTGACCGCAAAAAAGAGCAATTCCTGCCTATTCATAACTAACCAAATCATAAAGAAGCATGTTACAGGATCTGCTTTGGTAACTGTGCTCTTTTGCATTGGAATATTTGGCTGTAGGTCAGTAAACAATTCACTCGTTAGAATAGGGCAAGATACCAAACATTCCGAAGTAGAAAAAAGGAGTAATCTTCTTGATAAAAACTTCTCCAATATTCCAGAAATACGAATTATTTCAAAGAAATGGGGAACAGGTAATCATCAGGATATTTTAGCAGTTCTTCGCAGTGTGGCTGAGATCCTGTTTCCTCTTGGCGGGAAACCACCCTACAATGACATCTGGGTAAGTCGCTCTGAACAGGGACCCATCGTTATTTATCAACGGGGCAAGGAAGGGCAATATATTGTTAAATTAAACACCAAGGACCGCTACTGGTGCCAGTATGCTTTCCAGTTTAGCCACGAGATCGGGCACATCCTGTGTGGTTACAAAGATGGGGATTATTCCAACTTATGGTTTGAGGAAACCCTCGGTGAAGTAGCGTCTTTATATGCTCTTTTACGATTGGAAGAATCATGGAAGCAATCTCCACCCTTCCCTCACTGGAAAGGCTACGCGCCTGAATTCACCAAGTACGCCGAGGAAAGAATAAAAAAATACGAAAATGAAATTCCTGCAGATCTGACGACCTGGTTCCAAGCAAACAAACAATCTCTTCGTAATGAAGCGGTGGATCGTCCGAGAAATGTATCCCTGGCGATTCGACTACTACCGCTTTTTGATACTTTTCCTGAAGGATGGTCGGCCTGTGCTTTCCTTAATGCAAAGAAATCAAAAACTCCCCGTAGTTTTACCTCCTATCTTAATGACTGGTATGAAATGTGTCGATTACCTGAACAAAAAAGCTTCATAAAAAAAATAGCCGATAAATTCGGAATCAAGCTTTCCTTTCAAAAAGATTGAGTCAATACTAGAGAATTCTTTAACCCACAGCCCAAAAAAATGATAACAAGAAGAAACTCACTCAAGGCCCTTGCGGGGTCCGTTACCTTTCCCTATCTCGCCCAAACTTCGTGGGCAAAATCTCCCCCGAGCGAAGTGGTCAACCACGCAAGTTTTGGGGGTGCCGGTATGGCTGGATCCGATTTAGGTCAAATTAAGAACCATCCAAAGGTAAAGATTCGGGCTATTGCCGAAATTGACCCGGGGCGTAGAAGGCAGGCAGAACAGCGATTCAAGGGGGCGAATGTATATGCTGATTGGCGCGAAATGCTGGAAAAGGAAGGTAAGAATCTTGATTGTGTGAATGTTTCCACACCGGATCACTTACATGCCTGCATGGGCATGAGTGCCATGCAGCATGGACTTCATGTCTATGGACAAAAACCGCTTACTCATCAAATCGCTGAATCACGGGCTCTTACGGAATACGCCAAAGAGAAAAACCTGATGACCCAGATGGGAATTCAAATCCACTCTTACAGTGAATATAGAACCGCAGTAAAAATTGTTCATGATGGGGTAATTGGTAAGGTCGTTCATGCCCATTCATTCAGTGGTAAACGATGGGGAGATT
This sequence comes from Opitutia bacterium, assembly GCA_002713685.1. Classification (GTDB taxonomy): domain Bacteria; phylum Verrucomicrobiota; class Verrucomicrobiia; order Opitutales; family Seribacteraceae; genus Seribacter. The sequence goes on from PATX01000050.1 coordinate 2,670, forward strand.
CTAATCCGCGACCCGATAGAAAAGACCCTGTCCCCAAGGGTTTGGATTGGGATGGATGGATTGGACCTGCACCATTTGAAGATTATATCAAGGGATACTACCATCCCGGGCAATGGAGAAAGCGTTTAGCTTATGGAACGGGTACATTCGGAGATATGGGTTGTCATATTTATGATCCCACATTCAAAGCCTTAGGTTTGACTTATCCAATATCTGTCCGATCAGAAGGACCGGAACCCAATCAAGATAACTGGGGCTTTGATGCAAAAATTCATTACATCTTTCCTAAAACTCCATTTTCAAAGGGAGAAAATCTACCGGTGACATGGTACGATGGCGGCAATCGACCTTCTAAGGAGGTCACCGATCTTTTGGAAGGACAGAAACTACCCAGTCAAGGTTCTGTCATTATTGGAACCAAGGGCGTGATGTTAATTCCACATGTGGGCAAGCCTTCTCTGTATCCAAAAAAGAAATTTGCGGATCATAAAATTGAAGTTGTACCGGGAGGAAACCATTGGCACGAATTTATTGATGCAGTTCGGGGGGCAGGACCAAAACCATCGGCCAATTTCGAATACGCAGGCCCCCTATCCGAAACCGTTCTGCTTGGCGGAATTGCCACCCGTTTCAAAAGCGAAACCCTGGAATGGGATGCACCATCACTCTCTTTCAAAGGTAATAAGGAAGCCACTGCACTAGTTAGTCGAAAATACAGAAAAGGGTGGGAAGTCAAGGGACTGGGCTAAATTATTCGATCTCAAATTCGGAAATCGCCGGGTAATGATCCGATAGGATATCAGTCTTTGAATTGATCAAATACCGCGCCTTGATGCATTCATCCGCCAGGACTTTATTGGCGAAAATATAATCCAATCTTCGGGATGGTCCATTATCTTCATCAAGTCTCAGCTTTGTGGGGAATGTTCCGAGAAACCTCTCCCGTCTTTCGGCGATTACATCCTGATAACCTGACCGCTCTATTTTTTGTAGGTGTGAATAATCAAGCCGGTCATCTCGTAAATTACGGTTACTCTTCCAGCGAATATCAAGGCGTCGGAAAAAGGGTATCATATCGGAGGTTTGCTGGTAATGAGCCTGATCCCTCTTCGAAAAAGTATTAAAGTCACCAATCAAAAGAACAGGCTCACTGGCTTGATGAGATGCGACCGTCTTGAGGAGCAGGTCTATTTCCTGATGTCGAATTTCCCAATGTCCAGGGTGAAGATGAATCACATAAACTTGGATTCCACCGGTTTTACAGGAAAGCATACCATGATGATAGCCTTCGGTGACTCTCCTAATGTTTTCAATGGGATACCTGGAGGTAATACCGGTGGGAAAACCATCTCTTTTTAACAAGGCTGAATGCTCATGCCCCCAGAACTTACCATCTGCGGCCAGTTTTTTCTCCGTATATCCATTCAATTCCTGCAGGGTTACAATATCTGATTGCAGGGAGCGAACATATCTCAACCATCCGGGTTTGCGGTCCGCTTTCTTGGTAAAACCATACCACGCATTGTAGGTTAAGACCCGGACACTTTTTCTTTCATTTGCGACCAAAAACAAAGAGGTGACCGAGAAAACGCCCAAGAAAAACAAACGGGAAAAAGAAAAAGGATTCATTCTTATGAATATGAAGTCTAGGTTGGGCGAAGCAAATAACTTTTAGGATCCCTTTCTACTTTTTACGAATACGAAGAGAATCAAAACTGATGAACCCCGAGTACGATAATACTGTCTTCCTACTTCCTGAAGTTCCTGCAGTTTGGCCCAATAGCTTTGCCATTATAACCGCACATAACCCGATGGATCATAAACTTACTGATTCTGAGAATATCAAACGAAACCAACAATTAGCAGAATGGGCTAAGTCGAAAATATACATTAAACTTATTGGGAGTTCCCCCGATCGGACCCATCAAGAAGCAAGCTTCGTGTTGGAATGCTCTCTGAAAGAAGCGATTGAAATTGGCGAACAATTCAACCAATGGGCAATCTTTTACATCAGAGGTGAAAATTTGGAACTGGTTGAATGTCGTTCAGGAAAAAGTAAGATACTGGGAAAATTTTCTGAACGACTTGAAAAACTCTAATTATGATCAGATTAACACGAGTAAGGAGATCGCTGCCGGCACATAGAGATTATCATTGAACGTAAGTCTTCCGAGCTTGATGGGAAACAATTCCAGCAGGGAGATCCCAAGTGGAAATAAAATCATATGCATCCAGGTAAATTCTTCACCCCATTTGGAAAGAAAATTCGGTAAATACGGAAATAGGAAGGTCAGTAAAAAGCAGAGAAGAAAACATCCGATAGCGCCCTCCAAAGTTTTATCCCCGACTTTTACCCGCCCGAAGCCTTTGCCACAAAGTGCGGCAGCGGCATCGCCAAGAATAAATAGGGTGAGGCTGATAAAAACAGATGCGGCAAATGCATCACTCGACAGGGAAATCCAACTGCAAATAAAGGAACCAGCAATGATGTAGGTGGCACCTGTTAATTGGGTCTCTTCCTGAGTTCTCATCATGGATCCAAAAAGATTGAAGAACCATGACCTAAAGGAATCCCAATAAAGCCTGCTTATGTCTATCACGAGGGACAGCAGTAAAAAGGCAAAAACGATCCACAACACCTGCTCTTTACTCAGTGAAAACCATTCTGGCCCATAAAAGATAAATGCCGGACAGCCCACAGCCAAAATGTGCAGCAGTTTACGATTAATTTCCTCTTTTCCGATCCTTCCCATACTTTACATTTTTGGAAGAATTAGTAGTCGCTTGAATCTAAGCAGGGTTAATTTCCCTCAAAATCAAAAGTCACCTGATCTTTTCCCTGCTTGGGGTTTAGTTCTTCGGAGTCAACTTTCTCAACTGGTTCTTTGGCAGCCAGCGGTTCAGGCTCTTTTTTGGCCGCCTCTGCTTTCTTTTCAGCAGGCTTGGCTGGTTCGGGCTTTTTTGGTTTTACTTCTTCTTTTTCCTCTCCTTCTGGAGAATCATCACCATTTTCCCTGGGTGCGTTGACCACACGATCGACTTTGTGTGCCGTAAGTGTACTTCCCTTAACTCCGCGTCCTTGTATTTCCAACCAGGCAAAATCAAATTCAATTATCTTTTCACGCACTCTTTTTAATTCGGGATCCAAATGAACCAGAATGTTGCTGTTCTTTTTCTCAGAATCATGAACTGCAAAGAAGAAAATACGGGATTTTGAATGGGTCTTAAAAAGAGGATACTCTTTGTCCCTGGTGACGCCCCCGATCTTAAATTTTTTAGCATATAATCGTCCGCTCTTTCCATCACGATAGACCATATTGTAAATCTTTGGATCGTCCCTGCGAAAGACGGATACACGCAAAGGAGATTTTCCGACAAACATCTTGTCAGCAATTTTCATCACCTTCATGACCCCGTCTTTACCAAAAACAATTACATCGTCGAGGGTGGAGCATTTTTCAATCGCTTCATCCTTCTTCAAACTATACCCGGCAAAGCCATCCTTACGGTTCAGATAGAGGGTTTCATTCGCAACCACCACCTGAGACGCTACAATTTTATCAAAAGGCACCAACTCGCCATCTTCTGACCGACTTATTTCAGTCTTTCGTTCCTTACCCTTACCGTATTTTTTCTTGAGCTCCTTGAGGTAGCGAACCGCAAACCTTGTCATTTGGGCTAAATGGCCTTCCACTTCTTCAATCTCATCCTCGAATCCTTTGATCAGTTCGTCTGCACGGAATGAGTCAAATTTGGAAATTCTTTTTATTCTTATTTCCAGTAGACGGAGGATGTCATCCTGTGTGATTGCCCGTTTAAAAATTTTCACATAGGGCTTGAGCCCTTTATCAACCGCAGAAATCACCCCTTCCCAAGTCTCTTCTTTTTCGATGTCCCGATAAATTCTTTTTTCGATAAAGATTTTTTCAAGGGAGGCGAAATGCCATTTTTCCTGTAATTCCCCAAGTTTGATTTCAAGTTCCTGACGAAGAAGCTCGCGGGTCAAGTCAGCCGAAGATTTCACCAGATCATTGACCGAAAGGAATTGAGGATGGTTGTGTTGAATCACACAGGCATTGGGGGCAAGGCTGACTTCACAATCAGTGAAGGCATAAAGTGCCGGCAAGGCATCCTCTGCAGAGACCGTCGATGGCAGATGCACCATGATCTCCACGAACTCAGCAGTATTGTCCTCTATTTTGGCAATCTTGATTTTGTTCTTATCATTGGCTGACAAGATGGAATCGATCAAACTGGTCGTAGTCGTGCCAAAAGGAATCTCCGTTACTTTAAGTAAATGCTTCTTTACCTTTTCGATTCGGGCACGGACGCGAACCCTCCCTCCCCTGGCACCCCCATTATAATCGGTGCAGTCAGCAATACCACCCTGAGGGAAATCAGGAAGTAAACTGATCGGATTTTTGCGAAGGCCATCGATCATGGCATCGAGAATCTCAATAAAATTATGAGGTAAAATCTTAGTGGATAGGCCAACTGCTATTCCTTCCGCACCCTGGGCGAGCAAAACAGGAAATTTGACTGGAAAAGTTACGGGCTCTTTGTTCCTTCCATCATAGGAGGATGCCCATGTTGTCACCTTGGGACTAAAAATTACTTCCAAAGCAAAGGGCGTCAGGCGTGCCTCAATGTACCGGGGAGCCGCCGCAGAATCTCCGGTTAATACATTTCCCCAATTTCCTTGGGTATCAATCAAAAGATCCTTCTGACCAAGCTGAATCATCGCATCCCCAATCGAGGCATCCCCGTGCGGATGATACTTCATGGTATTCCCGATCACATTTGCGACTTTATTGTAACGACCATCCTCCAATTCTTTCATGGAGTGAAGGATCCGTCGCTGAACCGGCTTCAGCCCATCGTCCGCATGCGGAACGGCTCTTTCAAGAATTACATAGGATGCATAGTCGAGAAACCAATCTCCATACATATCATCCACATAGATGGCATCATCGTCTCCATTTTTTTCAGCCAACCCTTGCCCCAAAGTTTCCGGATCGAACCTCGGTGTGGGTTCAGCAGGTTTATCTTCAGCATCCTGCTCATTTTCCTCTTCCGTGGTGCTCTCGTCCTCCGACATTGGCATACGATTAGGCAGCTTCGCTTTTTACAGCGGTACTCTCCTCCTTGGTTTGGGAAATCTTTTTCTCGGGTTCCTCTTCTGCTTTTTCAGCACCTTCTTCCACAAGATCCAGTTCGAAGCGTAGATTCCGAATAATATACTCCTGTCGTTCAGGCGTGTTTTTACCCATAAAGAATTTGAGCATCTCTTTGATCGACTCATGTGCGTCAATCTTCACCGGATCCAAGCGGATATCCTCACTGATAAAATGTTTGAATTCATCAGGTGAAATTTCTCCCAAACCTTTAAAACGGGTAATTTCCGGATTCTTGCCCAAAGTTTTGATTGCCGCTTCCCGCTCCGTATCGTCGTAGCAGTAAAGAGTCGATTTTTTGTTCCTCACCCGAAAGAGTGGAGTTTGCAAAACAAACAAATGACCCTGGCGAATAAGTTCAGGAAAAAATTGCAGGAAAAAAGTAATCAGTAAAAGACGGATGTGCATACCATCGACATCAGCATCGGTGGCAATAACTACTTGGTTATAACGCAAATCCTCCAGATCCTCCTCAATTCCGAGGGCGGCTTGGATAAGGTTAAATTCCTCATTTTCATAAACAACCTTACGGGTAAGACCAAAGGAATTGAGGGGTTTACCCTTTAAACTAAAAACCGCCTGAAACTGAACATCTCTTGCTTTGGTTATCGATCCACTCGCGGAATCTCCCTCGGTAATGAAGAGTGTACTCTTGAACTTATTCTTATCCTTGGTGTTCAAATGTACCCGGCAGTCACGAAGCTTTCGGTTATGCACCTTACTTTTCTTGGCCCGCTCACGGGCTATTTTCTGAATTCCTTTCAGTTCCTTTCTTTCGCGCTCACTACGCTGAATTTTTGCCTGCAAGGCATCCGCTGTTTCAGGATGCTTATGCAGAAAATTATCCAGTTTTTCCTTAAGAAAATTCCCCACAAATGTGCGAATGGTTTCGCCTTCAGGGGACACGGTTAAAGAACCTAGTTTTGTCTTGGTCTGAGATTCAAAAACGGGTTCCTGCACTTTCACACTAATTGCAGCAACAAGCCCGCCCCGAATATCAGTCGCCTCGAAATTCTTTTTCGTAAAGTCCCGGATCGTTTTAACCAAGGCTTCCCTAAACGCGGCCTGGTGAGTACCTCCCTGTGTAGTGTGCTGACCATTCACGAAAGAAAAGTAATCTTCCCCGTACTGCTCAACATGAGTGAAAGCCACTTCAATATCATCTCCCTCAATATGAATAATGGGATAAAGTGTATCTTCAGAAAGGTTCTCGTTTAATAAATCCTTCAACCCCTCTTTGGAACGAAAGCGCTTTCCATTATAACGGATCGTCAGTCCTTTATTGAGGTAGGTGTAGTAACGGAGCATTCGTTCGACATACTCGTTCCGATACCGGAACTTCTTAAACATGACCTCGTCAGGCAAGTATGAAATCACCGTACCATTTTCTTCAGTTGTCTTCTTATTCTTTTTGTCCTGTGACTGAGGATCTCCCTGGGAATACTCAACCCTACGGGTTTCTCCTTCCCTGAAAGATTGAATATCAAACTTGGTGGACAGGGCATTAACCGCCTTGATACCCACACCATTCAATCCCACTGATTTCTTAAAGGCTTCAGAATCGTATTTAGCTCCGGTATTAATTTTGGAAGAACAATCGAGGAGTTTTTCCAAAGGGATGCCCCGACCAAAATCACGCACAACCACGTGCTGGCCATCACATTCCACATCGATTTGTTTTCCGAATCCCATCACAAATTCATCGATGCAATTATCGAGCACTTCCTTCAGCAGAACATAGATTCCATCATCCTCCGATGAGCCATCACCCAACTTCCCAATGTACATACCCGGACGCAAACGGATGTGCTCTTTCCAATCGAGCGACTTTATGCTGTCCGCCGTATAATTATGATCAGCCATTGATCCCACCTATCCTGTCCACACTACAATCTATAAGGAAGAAGAATCAATTTTGTCCACTTGAAAACTCGATTTTCAGGAAAAAACTTGCATTTAATTCATGATGACATCTTGTTTTTCGATTTATGATTTCCAATTTCTTGAAAACATTTCAGCAAATTAATGATCCGAAGATTCTTAAGGCTCTGGTCTTGGCGACCCTGCTAACCCTGCTGTCGATCGTTTTGGCAGTAACTCTTGGAGTAACCCTGCTTGACAGCATTCTCGATATCTTCTCCAACACTCTTCAATCCTGGTTCGGAAAGGGAGAGGGTTGGTTTCGAGGCATTGCCCAAATTATGGGTGGTACTATGATTTTAATAATATCTTATTTCTTTTTCGCGGGTATTCATGGAGCATTCGTGGGGATTTTCATTGATGATATTCTAGACTCGATTCAGCAGAAACACTATCCGGCCATACCCTGGGAAAAGGCCCCCTCTTTTTTGACTTCTCTAGCCTTTTCTCTACGCATCCTTATCCATACCATCTTATTGAATCTTATCGTTTCTCCCTTTCTCATCCTTGGTTGGTTTATCCCCCCCGTTGGTCTTACTTTGCAAATTCTTCTAAACGGCTATCTTTTGGGTAAAGAATATGGACAACTTGTGGAATTTCGTATTTCCCCATCAGCATCCCTTAAACCAACTCCCAAATATTTCAGCAATGGCATCATTGCTTCAAGTATATGGATTATTCCGATCCTGAACTTGGTGGCCCCCATTCTCCTGATAGGGTCGGTTCTTCACTCACGGGCAAAACTGCTAGAGGAATAAGTAAACCTATTTTTCCCGAGAGTCCTTCCCATCGAAATCATTCACCTTCCGGGAAAGTAATTGAAAATAGTGTAACCGGGCAACCTGCCACATATAAGTTCCAATTGACTGACCATATTCGTTCTCAAACGATTTTTTAAGAAGTTTCTTGGCCATCTCCGTATTTTGTAAAACCAGTTCTGCATAGATTCCAACATAAAGGTTTGCATGAAAGAGGACCCTGCTCCGATAATTTTCAGGATAATCAACTTCTTCGATCTCACTAAATACCTGATCTGGGCTTAGGCGACCGGCAAACATTTCGTATAATAATGGGTATGGTGGACGATCATCCTTTTCGTATTTTAGCAACCCCTCACGGGCAGCTTTCAATCCTTTGCTTTTGAATTGGGACATGAAGCGCCAAATTCCGTTTTCCCGGTCAACTGCATCGTAATTGTGATAAATTTCAAACTGTCTCTCAGCGTTTTCGTACTCTTTCAAATAAAAATAAGCGATACCGAGACGCCAATGTGAAACCTCAAGCGAGGGGTCTAATTGGATCATTTTTTCGTAATCTGATTTGGCACCTTCAAAATCACCCAGGAAAAGTCTCATATCTCCGCGCCCGGACCATCCTCTGATAGACCGCGGGTTGCTTTGGATTATTTTCAGGAAATCCTTTTCTTTTACCTGAAATGAATTTTCTAAACGGACAAGGTCCGAAGATTTCTCAGTTTCAGCTGAGAATAATTTTAGAATAGTTAATGGTACAAAAAGAAATAATTTTAAGACATTGCTGGAAATCATTGGCTTCGGTCGAATTCATTTTTAAATTTGGCTCCTTTTTTTGTACCGTTTTCATCCCATTCCTCAATCAAGCCATATGCCTCTCCCTCTTTTATTTTGGTCTGAGAACGGATTTCTCCATTTTCATGATAAGATAAAGCCCATCCAGTGTAAGGCAGTTCAGCACCAATCTTATACCACATTTGATCTTCCCTAAACTCCAAGTCTTCATCCTGATTAAGTTTTTCCATTCCATCTAATTCACTCTGTCCCCGCTGAGGAAAATTTAGTGCATCCATACTACACTGAGAAGGAAGCCAAATAAAAGCTATCGCTAATAAAAAAATAGAGGCCAACCACCAATAATACATCGTGGGTATTCGCTTCCACCATGGTAGGTCTTTAGGATCGGGCGGATCCGGAAAAGTAAAATCTTCCATAAATCAGAAACTAATTATGGCTTTTAGTTGAGCAAGGCATAAAGGAAAACATTCATCCCTAAACGGGCATAAAATGAGTGAGCATAGTTACTTATTTCCTCTCCCGAATAGTACTTAAATATACGCCATCTCCCATTGGGTTCCTGTACCCATGCCGGGCGTTGGCCCTGCTCGGAATAGATAATATCCTTCAGCCCATCTTCCCTAATCACTTCAAAAGTTTTTCCCGTAAAAGATGCCAGCTTTAGGTTTTCATCAAAGTTTTCAGCTGATTCTCTTATTCTAAAAGAAATTGGCGGTATCCAATTCCCAAATTCATCTCTTCCCCATCCCATCGCACAAATGGGAGAGGCGACGCAGGCAAGCCTGCCCTTAACCTTTATGCCAACAAAGGAGTATGTTCCCTGAGGCCATTTTTCTTGTTCCACAAAAGTCAGAACCGTCTCCGGCAGCCTTTTCTGAGAAGCTTCAATTTTAAGATCAGAATTTTGAGGGAGTCCCTTAAAGAAGACCCGAAATAAATCATGACTCCGGTCCAAGGGAATGAAGGCCTTTTCGGGAAAAACATCCTTAAACCATTCCCTTACCTCTGGGCGTTCTTCCCAGGCCGCATAACTATGGCCTAAGTCAGCACCCAAAAAGGAAGCTTTAATGCCGGCATCCAGATAGACAAACCCTCCCAGTTCCATATATCTGCGCAAAGCCTGATTCTCTTCCGCGGTAAACTCCAAGTTGGTTTGGTCGTCACAGTTGATGTAAAGTATAGGGTTTTCAAAAATCCGCTCATCGGTGAGTTCAGAAATAAAAAGCGGATCCGTGTCGAATTTTGCCCAAGTCTGCTCATTCATCATAGTTAGAAGACTAGGCAGGGCGTCCGGATAACGTCGAACCCCATTGGGGTTTTTCATTAGTTGCATGACTCGTAAACCATCTTCTGGCATCGGTGGTTGGGAGTCCTGGGCAAGGATGTCATTTTGGAAAAAGCCAAAAACAAACAGAAAAAAGAAAAAGATAGAAAAATTTTCACTCATGGTTGCACACCATTTCTTTGCAATTCAATCCTGATCATGGAACTGATTCGGGATTCCGGGTTTAGGGAAAGATAGGTTTTGAGAATGTTCATTCCCTGTGCAGGTTCCGCAAGCAAGGCATCCATCGCGGCCCGTTGGATTACATATTCATCATCCAATAAGGATCGCTCCATTATTTTGAGCCAGCCAGGCTCTTTACGTGCCGCAAACGCACGGATAGTGACTGCACGAACATTGGGATTCTCATCAATCAATAAATCAAAGCCGTATTCGTCAACAGCCTCCTGTTCTGCATTAATCAAGGATTCAGCCAAGAATTTCCTGACATCATCGTGGGAGCTTTCAACTAAAGAACCTAGTGTTCCTTGATCCAATCCTTTTATTCGACCACGCAAAGTATTAACCACAGCAGTCCTTACTCCTTGATCGCGATCCTTGAGTGCGGGGATCCACTCCTGAGATTTCGCCCATCCATTCGATAGGCTGATATATCTTTGCCACGCAACCGTACGCATTCTTGAACTACCGTGCTGGGTAAGGGACTTATACACCCCAACCCCGTCAGCACCCATGGCGGAAACCGCGTAAAGAATCGTCGTTACCTGAGAACTCATTCCCTTGGCCGAAAGTAAATATTTCTTAATCCGTTCGATGACCGAGGGATTGATTTTCTCACCAAACCTCGCCAATTCAACTGCCGCCATCGAGGTGACCTCCGCGTCGGAGTCTTCGGTCATGGATCGTAAGATTGAGCGGTATTTGGTATGATAACGATTACAATCCCTGGCAACATCCACGATTTTTAGCCGTACCCCCCGATCCTCATGTTTGGAAAGTTTTTCAATTTCAGCAATAATCCGTGGTTGGCTTGCATTGATAGATATTCGGTCGAGGGCCGTGAGCAAGACCCCTCGATCTTGGTCCTGCAAAAGTTTCTCCAGCGTCAAGGGTGCCAAGGGAACACGAAGGTAAGAATGATACTTCAATATATTCTGCCTTACAATGGCATCCTCATCCAAGAAGGCCCGCTGAGTTAAGGAATATAAATCGGGACGTAAACTGGCGGATACGGACCGAAAAACTGGACGCCCGTTAATAACCACCCGCTCAACTCCTCCCCGCATCATTGGAGTGACAAGTCGAGGAATCAAAGTGGATACCTCTCTTCTCACTTCCACATCGGAATCCCCAAGTTTTGAAAATATTTTCTCCACCAAAGATTTATCATACACCGGATATCCATTCAGAAAATGCTCCGCGAGGGAAACCATGGCTGCTCTCCTGACCAGGGGACTCTGGTCATCTAAAGCTCCAATCAGAAAACTCGAGCTTAGGCTACCTGGATACTTCCCCAATAACTTGGCCGCCCCTACCCTCTCTCCCTGCTCACCATGCCTTAAATCGATCTCCGCCTTTTTGATGGTTTCCAACTGCGAAGACCTCTTCGGCGGTTGTGGAACTGATTGATTGGAATCAGTGACATTTGTTTCAGCAGACTCTAAAGAATTGAACAAAGGCGGGGGTGCCAATGGTACTTGGCCAAATATGAGTTTTATCCAGGACCCCGAAAGAAAGATGTAAAAAATTCTTTTCATCGCAGGCCCACCTGTCTACGCATGACCCATTCGATTCCTGCTGCCAGAAAAAGAGCAATAAAGATGGGCCAGGCATCCGCCAGGTTTTTTCTCTTTTTCAAGGTTGGTAAATTCTCCGCAAACTTGGGTTCCCAGGCATGATCAAAATCAGAAATATGCAGGTACTCTCCCCCGGTTATTTTTGCAAGCATCTGAAGGTCACGCTCAGCAAATGTGGTATCCTTAGACTCCAAGCCCGATTCGCCCACTCGAACAAACCCGCTCTGTTCCAATTTCTCCCCATCCGGGAAAGACAGTTGGTAGGAAACTTCGTAGGCTCCAGACTCTTCCGGGCGAAAATTTCCGGCATACTGACCCGCCACCGCTCCCCTCGGATAAAGTTGAACCTTTTCAGAAAATCCACCGGGCCCGGAAATTTCGGCCACGACGAGTGCGTCCACTGCGGGCTCAAAGTCTGACCCCAAAGCCTCCACTTGAAGGGTTGCCTCCGCTCCTTTTACCAGAACATTGGATTCCTCTGCCACTTTCATTCTCTCCTCCCCTCCCGTCCCCAACCACTGAGCCAAAGCTTGCCAAAAGCGCTCAAATTCACGGTTTCCATCCTCATCCCTCAATGAGCGTCTCCAGTCATGCGGAGATCCCCAATAAGCAACTTTACCCGCTCCGTAAGCCTGCACGGCGAGGATCGATTCACCGCTGGCCCGAACCACGACCACGCCACGCGATGCCGGATTTTTTTGGGTCACCAGATAGCCCGGCAGACGTCCGGGTAAAAAGGGCTTCATCTCATCAACATCATCCTCCGGTCCAAACAACGGTTCTTCCAATGTCCTCAGGGAAACATCCTGTTTTAGAACCACGCGCTCCGCCGCTTTTACAGGAACCAAGCCTCCGAGGATTTCACGGGCCTCGTCCAATGGACCAAACAAAAGCAGGCCACCGCCTTTTTTCTGAACAAATGATTTCAAGGAAGCGGCGACCGTAGCATTTAATTCATCGAGTGCGTCGGTATCCGCCAGGACCGCATCGTAAGACATCCAAAAATCTTGTTCGGCAGGATATTTTAAATCCAAACCTTCTCCAAGAGAATGGAAAGCATCTTCACCCAATCGAATTATAGCCTGAAAATCAAACTGCTCCTCTTTCGAAAGAGATCTTTTAATGAATGGATAAAGAGGGCGTGGTTGATTGGATAGGTAGAGGATTGAGAATTCCAGGGGTGGTTTTACTTCAACAAGCAGGGTATCCAGATCGTTGGCAGGGTCGACATCTCCATCCGGAGATTCGATTACCACGCGGTACCGGCGA
>PATX01000051.1 GCA_002713685.1 Opitutia bacterium
CAGACCCTCCGCCCCCTGGGCAACCACTTTCATATTATTAACTCCGACAACCTCTCCCTTATAATTAAAAAGAGGACCACCAGAATTCCCCGGACTTATTTCCGCGGTAGTCTGAATGTGGAGACGGTCAGAGATTATGCGATTACGCAAACTTACGATTCCTTCGGAAACACTTCTCTCCAAACCAAGAGGACTGCCAATGGCGAAAACCCGTTCACCCTGCCTGAGATCTGGCGAGTCACCCAAGATGACAAATGGAAATTTAAAACCCTTTTCCTGTCCCTCAATCTTAAGAAGGGCTAAATCGAGATTACCGCCTGTCGCCACAATTTTAACATTATCATAATTTCTTTTAACTAACTCGGTTCGACTTCCCTTAAATTGCGTAACAGAAATTTGACGCTCCCCTGCGACCACATGATCATTCGTCACTATGTATCCGTTTGGGTGTATAAGAAAGCCAGACCCCAAACCTATTGGCGTCCGAATAAGGACCACTGCTTCGCCTAATTTATCAACGAGAATATTAAGCGGTTTTTCCCTTCTATTCCCAAGAGAATTAACGAAGAGCTCATTATGAAAAACGGTTTTTTCATTCAATTGCTTAACTTGCTTATCAACCATACGCACAATCGATGTTTTTGGGATTTTCACTATATCAAACCCTAAATCAATATACACCTCACTTGTACTCGACTTAACTAATTCTCCCGATAATGAAGAGTCGTTTGCCAATTCAATTGTAACAATTTTACCAAAAATAGAAGTGGATAGTAACAAATATAGAGGAAATATTTTCAACATACGCATGCTGAATGTATTTACCCCATTAAAAGGGGCGAGCACAATTTCAATCAGTTAGGGTAATAGAAACTGACTTGAGAACAGTTTCCAAATTTTTCGTTATGCAGTATGGTAGGCTTTGCTTCTTCAAATTCAGTATCGAGTAACATAATTCTTGTGGCTCCGCTGGAAGTCCTTTGCGTGAGATACAAATGTCGACCATCATTTGTCCAAGAAGGTTGGATATGATGGGCATTGCCAGATGTAAGAATCTTGGTTTTACGAAGCCGAAAATCGTAAAGGCAAACTTGGAAACCTCCATTCACTGCAGCAGTAAACGCAAAAATATTTGAATGTACAGGATTCCAGGCTGGTTCTGTGCAATGGGAGCTTACATTGGTTGCTATCCTGCTAAGCTTTCCGGTTGATAGGGAAACTTCATAAATCTGAGGTTTACCGCGTGCATCCGAGGTAACAAGCATTCGCCTCCCGTCCGGGGACCAAGTAGGTCCACTTTCATTGGAACGGTTTTTCGTGAGCCTTACCGGACGAGACAAAGGATTTGCTGCCAGCCAAATCTCAGGATTGCCTGAAGTGGATAGAACCAGAGCTGTTTGGGATGACCTTGGGTTCTGAACGGCGGCTAAGTTACTACCTCTGTAATTGGCAATAGTAGTGATTTTTCGATCCGCAATAGAAAGAAAGTAAATATTATTAAAGACCTTTCGGTTACTTGTAAAAAAAATGCCATCTCCCTTGTTCGACCAACTTGGATTGAAAGTAATTTTAGAAAATGAAGTTTGAGGTCTAGCTGAAGACATTAACGCATCGGAAACAAAAATTTCCTTATGACCTGAAAGAGAAGATAAATAAGAAATCTTTCCGCTGAAAAAGCCTGGAATGCCGAGAATTTTTTCAACCATTTGATCACAAGCTAAAGATAAGGCTAGCTCCATGCTTTCATTTTCTACTGATAATGTGGTGAAAACAGTTTTAGGATTCCCTTTCAGCAATTCTAGTCTAATACCACCGGACCCAACGGGAGAAAAGTTGGCCGAAAAAACACTAGAACTCGTATCAGACAACCGTAATCCGCCATGCAATGAAAGTGCTTTGCCCACCCTAGAAGCCAATGCAGGACTTGTACGCCCAAGATCGACAGGAACTTGCTTACGTTCCAATGAACTTTCAATCGGGCCCAAAACAATTGACTTTTCTCCTTCAGAATAAACTGATGGCAAAACCCAGCATAATTTAGCAATCGCTAGTAACAATAATTGGACTATCTTCGTGCCACCTGTATATTTATAAATTTCATCCACCATACACTCATTTAAAACGGAATGATCCGTTGTGAGTCAAATAACAAAACACTCTAGGTAAAATTGCTTTTATGATTGCACTAACAAAATTCAGAATGCTTGATGGCTAAGCTCCGATGAACAAAGACAAAATACTCGAGCAACTTAAGGAAATTAACTATCCTGGATTCTCCAGAGACATAGTATCTTTCGGAATTGTTTCCGAGGTTTCCTTCTCAAATGGTATAGTTCAAGTAAAGATTGAACTCAACTCACAAGACCAGACAATTCCCCAAAAACTTGAAGAGGCAATTAACTCCCGTCTCTTACAAAATGAAAATGTAAATGAAGTTCAAGTTTCCTTTATGTCTAGTGCAGCAGAAGGGAATCAGGCTTCCACCAGCCAGAATAATTTGGTGGGTGTGAAAAGAATAATTGCGATCGCAAGCGGAAAAGGTGGAGTGGGGAAATCTACGGTTGCGGTAAACCTTTCTTGTGCACTCAGCCAACTACAAGTTGATAACAAACCTTTGAAGATTGGTCTCATGGATTGTGATGTGTACGGGCCATCCGTACCACAACTTTTAGGTTCGAATCAAAGACCCTCGATTATTAGTGAAAACCGGATTGCACCTAATGAAAATTTTGGAGTCAAATTCATTTCGATGGGATTACTGGTGGACGAAGAATCCCCCATCATTTGGCGAGGACCCATGGTGATGAAAACCATACAGCAATTTGCTGAAAACGTTGAGTGGGGAGAGTTGGACTTCTTACTGATTGATCTTCCTCCAGGTACGGGAGATGCCCAACTTTCTTTAGCACAAATCTTACCTTTAGATGGTGCAATTATTGTAACAACCCCTCAAAAAACTGCCTTTGAAGTGGCAAGACGAGGTGCGAGAATGTTCCAAAAAGTAAATGTTCCAATTTTAGGAGTAATTGAAAATATGAGCTTTTTTCACGACGAATCAGGAAAGAAATCGTACCCTTTTGGAAAAGGTGGTGGTGAAATAACTGCTAAATCACTGGAAACAAATGTGCTCAGTGAAATTGGATTAGACCAAGAAATACGTGAAGGAGGAGATCATGGCTTACCGTTGGTAGTTGCGGATCCTGACAATCCTAATGCAAAAAACTTTGCATCAATTGCAAGAGAACTAAGCCAAGCGATGTTTAACTCTTAATTTCTTTATGAAGGGTATGCTTCTTAAGGAATCGATTATATTTTCTTTTTTCAACAGGATCAGTCTGTAATTTCTTATTCCTTGAAGAAATATATCGGGAAGGAGGCTTTCCCTCTTTGCGTGCTTCTGTGCATTCAAGTATTATTGTTTCGCGAGGCATAATTTCAAAAATAGTAAACCTGAAAGATTTTCACAATCTTAAAGTAGAGTTTAATCTATGGAATGGATTTGCAAATTATTTTCAGTAACTCAAAATCTATCCTATGGAAGTTCAAAATAAAGATAACATTGGATTCATTTCTGAGAATCTGTCTAAACAATCTCAACTTAGCGGAAAAGAAATGAGCAATCTCGAAGTTCCTAAGATTGGAGAAGATAACCTAAACCGGGTGACCCAGTCATCCGAACCATTTGTTTTTAATAAATCTGCATCTGAACAGCAAACTCAACATCCTTATCAGCATTGCCCCAAACCTGGCGAACCGATGCCAAGCGTTGATAATACCGAAGAAGCAGGTGTCGATTGCACAAGAGAACCGGACTGGAAAGTAATAGAAAGTGAAAATCTCCCCGAACATCCCTATCCAGATCAAATTCACAATGACAAATATTGGGATGAAAGAAGTTTGGATCGTGAGATAAGTGAACAGAACTACCAGGATAAATTACTCTATGATGAACAATACAACTCAGATCGAGCAAAAGAGGAGATTGACGAACATGGAAGGCCTTTCCAAAACGATGTGCTCGACCCATATTACCAAAATACGATCGATTCCAGCCATCATAACGGTTAAAGTCTGAAGATCAGTTATTGTGACTGGATTTCTACCAGAAAAGATTGAACACTTTGAAGATGTTTTGGCCGTGCGTTGGAATAATGGTCAGGAATCCTATTTGGACGCTCATATTTTAAGAAATGAATCTCCAAGTGCGGAGCAAAAAGGCGAAAAAGACATTTTCGGAATTAAAACAAAGACTACTCCAAAAATTTTCCAAAAAGGAGAGGTTTCCATTAAGAAATTCGAGGAAATTGGTAACTACGCAATACGCATATCTTTCAGTGATGGACACAACACTGGAATCTACAGTTGGCAGACTCTGAAGTCGATCGAACAGGGTTAAGCGATACCCCGGTTGCTTGAGATTACAAAATCAAGAATTTCTGTTGTTATTTCTGAATTCTCCTCTTCATTCTGTTGCTTTATTTGCTCAAGTGCCTGTGAGCGATTTAAGCCAGATTTATAAAGAATCTTAAATAGACTCTTTACCAGTTCAACCTTTTCAGAAGAAATATCAGCTCGCTCCATTGCGACCTTATTGATGGAACGGACCTCAGCAGGGGAACCATCGGCAAGCATGTAAGGAGGTACATCCTGCACTAATTTCGAGCATGCCGAAAGCATGGCATACCTTCCTAATTGACAAAATTGATGCACGCCCGCACCCCACCCTATGTTTACATGATCCTCAATTATTGCATGACCACCCAAAGCAGAATGACTACTCATAATAACATGATTTCCAACATTACAATCATGAGCGACATGACTGTAAGCAAGAAATACATTCTGGGAACCAATCGTTGTAAATTCGCCATCATTCGTAGCTACATGAGCAGTCACATATTCCCTAAATATGTTTTCGTTACCAATTTTTAATTTTGGAGTTCCGCCCTTGAATTTTAAATCGTGAGTCAATCCACCCACAAGTGCATATGGGAAAATTTCGTTATCAGTGCCAAGACAAACATCTCCCTCGACTGATGAGTGATGATGTAATCTGGTGTTGTCGCCCAGCTTGGCGTCTTTTCCAACAAAACAAAATGCTCCCACATCAACATTGACTCCTAGTTGTGCTCCGTCCTCCACGATTGCCGTTGGATGAATTTTCGTACTCATTAATCCTCTTCCCGAGCTTGGGCGATCGTAAACATTAGGTTGGCAGAAGAGACTTCTTTTTCACCAACCGTACAGATTACTCTGGCAGTGGCTAATTTATCTCCCCTTACTTTCTCCAGGGTAGCACATATTTTCAACTGATCTCCTGGAACCACGGGTTTTCTAAATTTCACCTTATCAGCACTCATAAAAAAGGCGACCTTTCCTCCCGACTTCCCTCTTCTCAATAAAAGAAGTCCCGCAGCCTGAGCCATAGCCTCCAACTGCATTACCCCAGGCATAACTGGATGACCTGGGAAATGTCCCGTAAAAAAAGGTTCGTTAATTGTGACATTCTTTAAAGCAATCAAAGAGTTGTCTCCATCTATGGAGATGACTCGGTCAATCATCACAAAAGGATATCTGTGAGGTAAAACATCCAAAACTCTCCGAACATCCAACTCAGTCTCTTCAGGCAAAACAATTGACCTCTCCTTTTGATTTGATGCAGCAGGAGTTTTACTCTTTGAAAACTCTAGGATTTTGGAAGTAAGTTCGGCGTTTAAAGAATGACCGGGTCTTACTGCAATAATATGTGCGTGAAGTGGTTTACCCAAAAGACAGAGGTCTCCGATCACATCTAAAATTTTGTGCCTGACAAATTCATCCTCAAACCGCAAGGGTTCCTTGGACATAATTTGTCCGCCTTTTATAACTACGGCACTATCCAAACTTCCTCCGCGTATTTTTCCCAATTTTAAAAGTTCTTCAATGTCTTCGTATAAAGTAAATGTGCGTGCAGGTGCGATTTGATTAATGTAATTCTCAGGGTCGACATCTATAGACATATGTTGCACATGGACTCCCCGATCATCAGCGGAAGTACAAGTGATCCGCAAACCATCGTGGGGTAGTGCAATAATCGAACGATTTCCTGAACTTACAGAAAGTGGACTGGAAAGTTTCAAAAAATCCCTATTTTCATCAAGTTCAATTGGCTCAGCACTTTTTATTAATTCAACATATGGTTTTGCTGAACCATCTAAAATTGGCGGTTCGCTAGCATTAATCTCAATAATTGCATTATCAATACCACAACCGGACAAGGCACTTAAAACATGTTCAATAGTATGAACTTTGGCATTTCCATTAGAAATTGTAGTACTACGAACTAATTCGGTTACGCTTGATGATGAGGGCTTGATTTCTGGTTTCCCAAAAAGATCAGTTCGACGAAAAACATAGCCCGAGAAGGCGGGTGCAGGTTTCAGCGTAAGAGTAACATCCTCTCCGGTATGCAAAGCTTTACCTTTAACTGATTTTTCCTTATTTAATGATCTTTGTTTAACCGCCATGTGCTTTGAAATGAGATGTGTTCTGTCCTTTAATCATTTATGAATGAAAGAGATTACAAACGAAAAAAGAAACCACGTAAGGAAATTTCTTATTTGTTTGAAAAATTACTGCGCTCAAATTCGATCCAAAGGATAGTTTCAAGAACTCTTATTACTTTAAGCTTTTTTATATCCTTAATTTTGGGATTACTCATATTTCTTGATTTATAAATTCAACCTATTAACGCTTATTTTTCGGGGAAACCCGCTTCACTTAATTCCCGATTGTTTAGCAAACTTAAATTCCACTTCCTGTAAAAGTCATTTTTAAGGGACTCCTCGAACGCAGTTGTATTAATAAAATTAATAAATCTTTGGTAGTTATTGAGCTGAAGAAAATCTCCAAATTTCAAGTTAGCGGAGCTACTCGAATATAAAGTCTCTACCAAAGAAATTAGATCAGGGTTTTTGTCTTTCTGATCCTCCACAGAGATAGAAGTATTTTTTAATCCCAAATCATAAATGGTTTGGCCCAATTCATTTTCACGCCCCATAGAATTTCCTCTTAGATTGACTCGCTGTATGGACTCCAGGTCTTTTATAAAAGATAAATCCTGAATCAAGTTGTTGCTCATGTGCAAGGAAGCAAGATTCTTCAGACTGGAGAGAACTTGTCCATTCTTCACATGATTGTATTGGAGATGAAGTTCATTCAGTTTTGTCAGTTGTGATAATTCCCTCAAATCGCAAAGTCTGTTTTCAGACATAGAAAGGAAATTTAAATTCTTTAATTTGCCAATTCCACTGATGTCAGAAATGAAGTTGTCGTTTAGAGATAATTTTTCCAAAGAAGAAAATGAAGAAAGCCCTTCAATCCTAGCTATTTGATTACCAGATAGAAGAAGCACTTTCGATGAAGGGAGATTCAACATAGAATCAATCTTCCTAATTAAATTTCCATTTAACTGAATATAAGTGAGTGAAGTTAGAGAATGTATTTCTGATAAGGGATCAGAGTCCCGGATTCCATTTCCACTAACATCATTGAAGGGTTCCCCCAGGTCATATTTTTTATTCCTATTGGCATCTTGATAAGATTCGACGAAACCAAGTTGATTTTCACTGGCGTTTAGGGTTAACAATTTTTTGAGAGAACTTATCCCTTGTAAATCTATAAGGGAATTCTTCGAAACATTCAGATTCAACAAATTGGAAAAGTAATTTATACCTGATAATCCTCTCAATTTATTTCCAGACAAATTTAAATGAGTGAGAGCAGTTACTGAAGATTTTCCAGAATTGATAGTAGAGACATCCTCAAGGTTTTTGAGTCCTGAAATTCTATTGCCGGATAAATCAAGCCTCTTGAGTTTTTTTAAACCAGATAATGGAGATAGATCCTCGATTAGATTATTACGCAAAACCAATATCTCTAAATTAAGTGCATGCTCTAAACCGCGAAGATCCCGAAGTTGTGAATCACTCAGTTCAAGTATTTTAAGCTTTTCACCTAACAAAGATTCCGTGATTTCAGATGGGGAAACCCCCAACGAACGGGAAATTTCTAATTCCAAAACGGGTTCCGGAATAAAAACTTTTACCGAAGATTCAACCGTATGAGGTGAAAGACTAACAAGGCTCCCAAATACGAGGATAAATATTTTAACTGCTTCAATCACTGGTTCAAAATACAAGTTATTCTTAATTCAACCGAGCAATCAAGTCTTTAGACTCAACGGAATCACCAACTTGGACAAGAATCTCGTCTACCGTGCCATCGCAGGGTGCATAAATTGTTGTTTGCATTTTCATGGCTTCGAGGACAGCAATCTTATCTCCCTTTGAAATACTTTTTCCAACACTAGTCGCAATACTGCTTATAATTGCAGGTATTGGAGCACCGACATGTTTTTCATTTGCTGGGTCTGCTTTCTCACGAGCTTTTGCGTCTCCTTTAACTGATTTATCCTGAATTAAAGTGGTCCTTGCTTTACCATTTAACTCAAATGTAATCGATCGGACACCTTTCTCGTCAGGATCTCCCACATGAAGAAGTTTAATGAACAAAGTTTTCCCCTCTTCGATTGTAATAGAAATTTCCTCACCAGGCTCCAAGCCGTGAAAATATGATAAAGTTGGTAAGACAGATACATCTCCGTACTTTTTCTTAAAATCCTGAAAGTCAGCAAAGACTTGCGGATACATGATTGAACAAAATAAGTCATCATCAGTACAGCCCTTACCAATTTTTTTCACTAGGGATTTTTTCTCCTTTGAAAGATCAATTTTAGCAGCTTTAGCTCCGGGGCGCCCCTTCATGGGTTTTTGTTTACCTAGAATAACTTTCTGAACAGATTTGGGCCATCCTCCCTTGGGTTGCCCCAAGTTTCCTGATAATAAATCGATCACCGATTGTGGAAAACCAGTTTCTTCAGGCAGATTAATCAAATCTTCTGGCTTAACACCTTTGGTAATAAGGAAGATCGCAAGATCACCCACGCTTTTACTACTAGGGGTAACTTTTACAATATCACCCAATAAGCGATTACAGTTTTGGTAAGTAGTCACCACATCAGTCCATCTTTTACCCAGTCCAAGGGCAGCCGCC
Organism: Opitutia bacterium; assembly: GCA_002713685.1. Lineage (GTDB taxonomy): Bacteria > Verrucomicrobiota > Verrucomicrobiia > Opitutales > Seribacteraceae > Seribacter. Next base: position 9,094 of record PATX01000051.1, read on the forward strand.
TGTTCACGTAAATTGGTGTACTGACCTCCGGGCATTTGGTGTTGGTAAACTTCTGCACTTCCAAATGGAGGTGATGTGTCAAATGGCGAATAGTATTGCCTGACTGCTTCCCAATAAATCGAAAGCTGATTTAGTGCATCAACATCCAGCCCGGTTGATCGGGGAGAATTTCTGAGTGCATGTACAATCGAGTTAAGGTTCGGCTGACTTGTGCAGCCAGAAAGCGAGGATATGGCTAAATCTACCACATCTACCCCTGCCTCAGAAGCTTTAATAATCGAGGAGGACGATATTCCACTGGAGTCATGCGTGTGAAAATGGATAGGAATACCAACTTCATTACGGAGGGTTTTAACTAGCTTGCTTGCGGCTAAGGGATGGCAAAGTCCGGCCATATCCTTAATTGCTAAAATGTGTGCACCCATTTTCTCCAGTTCCTTAGCCAAGTCTACATAATAACCAAGAACATACTTCTCTTCATTGGAGTCGGTGAAATCTCCTGTAAAACAAACAGCTGCCTCGCAAAGGGATGGTGTCTTTTCGACAACCGTTTCCATCGCGACCTTCAAGTTTGGAAGATAATTCAATGAGTCAAAGATACGAAATACATCCATTCCTGCTTCGGAAGAATGAATTACAAATTCACGAACAACATTATCAGGATAATTTGCGTAACCTACTGCATTTGAGCCACGAAGTAGCATTTGAAAAAGAATATTTGGGATTCTCTCTCGTAATTTATGCAATCGCTCATAAGGGCATTCGCCTAGAAATCGCATACAAGTGTCATAGGTTGCCCCACCCCACATTTCCATGCTGAACAAACCAGGGACCTTCTTAGCGATGTAATCAGACACTTCAAGCATATCAAAAGTCCGCATCCTCGCGGCCATGAGAGATTGATGAGCATCTCGAAGCGTAGTGTCAGTGACCATTAGAGGCTTTTGTTGCCTTGACCATTTGGAAAATTTTTCCGCTCCTTGAGACAGTAAAATATCACGAGTGCCTTTCGGGGGAGTATCAATATCATCGCATTCAGGAACAATAAGAGGAAGAGGGTTTTGAATCCTTGGCCTTCCTTTTACTTGTGGATTACCGTTTACAATCACTTCACCCAAGTAATTTAAAAGTTTAGATGCCCGATCTTTCCTTGCCTTAAATTTAAAAAGACCCGGAGTAATATCAATCATTCGAGTCGTAGCATTACCGCTAACAAATTCTTTATGAGTTATGACATTTTCAAGAAATGGTATATTCGTTTTTACCCCCCGAATTCGCATTTCACGGAGTGCTCGGTGCATACGATCCAAGGCTTGTGAAAGATTCGGACCGGATGTGGTAAGTTTGACTAAAAGTGAATCATAAAAGGGAGTAATTATTGATCCGGTATCTCCCATTGCACCATCAAGTCTCACCCCAAATCCGGCAGCTGATCTGTAAGAAAGGATTTTACCATAATCAGGACTGAAGTCTTTTTCAGGATCCTCAGTTGTAACCCGGCACTGCACTGCACAACCGTTTCGAGGAATGTTTTCCTGGGTGGGAATCCCAATTGTCTTATCATGCAATTTTTGCTCCATTGCCACTAAGATTTGAGATCGAACAATGTCGATGCCTGTTATCTGCTCAGTAACAGTGTGTTCAACCTGAATGCGGGGATTCATTTCAATAAAGAACCACTCCTTGGTGTCCTGGTCCAAGAGAAACTCAACGGTTCCCGCGTTATCATAACCAATTTTCCTCGCAAGCTCGACTCCAGCCTGGCACAGATCATCAATGACATTTTGAGGCAAACCAATTGAAGGTGCCACCTCAACAACTTTCTGATACCTCCGCTGAACTGAACAGTCCCTTTCGTGTAAATGGACTACATTTCCATGACGATCACCCAAGACCTGAACCTCCAAGTGCTTTGCTCTTTTCACGTAGCGTTCCAGAAAAACGGCTGAATTTCCAAATGCACGCTCTGCTTCTCCCTGTGCCTCTTCGAGCATCGGTTTTAAATCTTCTTCTTTGGAAACGACCCGCATTCCGCGTCCTCCTCCTCCAAACGCAGCTTTGATGATTAAAGGAAACCCAATTTTCTTGCTCCATTTAAGAGCATCCGCGGGTTTGGAAACCGGATTGGGAGTTGCGGGTAATGTAGGAACTCCCGCTATATCAGCAGCTTTTTTGGCAGCGACTTTATCTCCCATTTTCTCTAGCAACTCAGGCTTTGGCCCGATAAAAGTAATCCCCGCATCCTCACAGGCACGAGCAAAATTGGCATTCTCGGATAAGAAGCCATATCCAGGGTGAATCATGTCAACCTTCTTGGCTTTGGCTATAGATATAATCGAATCAATATCAAGGTAAGCAGCAACTGGCCCTTTTCCCTGACCAACCAAGTATGCCTCATCGGCTTTAAAACGATGGACGCCGAAACGGTCCTCTTCGGCATAAATAGCGACAGTCCTAAGGTTC